>DATGGW010000218.1:0-3200 GCA_035308345.1 Ktedonobacteraceae bacterium
TTAGGACGTCCAAAAAGCATCTCCAGCACTGAACGATTTGCGCGATCCTGGTGATCGCTCCCACTGACGTCGGACATGATCAGTCTCCCCGATAATTTGGATACGTTGTCAAAATTGGGCCGGCTGGGGTATCCAGGGCGACCGCAAGGGTTGCCCTGGACATCAGGCCCCTATGCCCGGGTTGTTACTCCGGTGGAATCTCCAGGAAGGCCGCCTTGAGCTGGATACCCTGCTGCGCACGCACGATGCGTACAACCACGTAATATATCACCCCTATGATTGGAACTGCAAAGGCCTCGATCAGAGGCTTCGCGCCAATCTGCCCGAAGGCGGTGGTGGTGAATGCGACGTAAAGTACGAAAGCCCAGCTCAGCAGCATTATTACGCCCACAATCGTGATGGCCGGCACGCCGGCGATGCGCGCGCGCACCATCTTCGGAGCTGCATCGAAGAGCGAGCGGCGCGTAAAAGGCATGACGATTGCCGCCAGCGCGACCAGAATGAAGGCGACCGCCATCACGGCGATGACGTTCAGCAGCAACGAGCTCAGGTTCTGGTAGATGTTCATGTAGTTCAAGAACTCCACCCAGACCGCCACGATGACAGTAGCGATGACCGGCGTATGCAGGCGATCATTGATGTTGGCGACTCGCTCTGGCGCGAGTCGATCAAATGACCAGGCAAACAGGTTGCGCGTGGCAATCAAGAAGCCGGTTGGCGTCCACCACAACACCGAGAGCACGAAACACGCGGCCACAAACACTTGCAAGAAGCCAGGTATCGCCAGGAATTTCACCAGTGTCGGCAGGTAGGGCGCGAAGCCCAGCGACGAGGTATTGAAGCCGAGATAGGCAATCGAAGCGAAATTCGAGACGCCGTAGGTGTTATACACCAGCAGCGAGGCCAGCACATACAGCACCGCGCTGATCACCAGCGCGCCGAGGATCGATATGGTGGCCGTTCTGCGCACGTTCTTGATCTCGCCGGCGAAGTAGCCCGTCCACTGGAAGCCTGTGAAGACCTGGAAGGCGTAGATCATGGCAAAGATCGTGCCTGCCCAGTCGAGCGCGCCTCCCGCAGTGAAACCAGCCTTGCTCGCCGCGCCTGTCACCTGGCCGATAGTCGTGCCGCTCTGCGCATTGAAATTGGCGACGAAAGCGCTGTGCCCCGTGATTGCCAGCCCGATGATCCAGATAATCATGCCGAGCCAGACCACCGCGAAGCTGTAGGCCATGTAGCGCGCCACGCGCCTCGTCCCCAGCAGCATCAGACCCGCGAAGATGATGGTAAGCAAAGTGGCAATCAAGAACTGCGTCAGCGGGTTGGGAGCCCAGGTGAATCCTGCCACGTAGCCCAGGCTGGGAAGCAGCAGCGTCATCATGGTAGTGAAGTTGAAGGATATCCAGGTAGTAAAGACAAAGGTCAGCGACAGATTGGCGATGAAACCGACGCCTGGCCCCAGGATGCGGCTGACCCACACATAATCACCGCCGGAACGCGGCATTGCGACCGTAAAGTACAGGTAGACCATGCCAAAGCAGAAGACCAGTGGGATAGACAGCAGAAACGATACCAGTACGTTGGCATTCGGCCAGAACGTGGGCGCGAACGAGAATACCTGTGTGATGCCGACAGGAATGAGTACAGCCGAGAATACCAGGTTGAAGGCGTCAAACGGCGAAAGTTCGCGCACCAGGCCGGTTGCATTGCGAACAAAGACCGAGGTCGAGCCTCCAGGACTTGAACCACCGACAGATGGCACAGATGACATCAGACCCTCCTTTGCACTAGATGAAATGACTTACGACGCAAAACACCGCCTATAGGGATTGAGACCGTCAGGCCGGAGGCGCTGCAGCCGACTCGCGGACAACCAATGACACGGGAAGGATGATATGAGAGACGCTGAAACGCCCATTTTCATCCCTCATGTGACCATTGCCAGGCTCAATCCGAGATAGCAAAAGCTGAACGGCAGAAGTGGCTACTTTGCCGGAAGGTTGTTGCACAGTGGTCAGGGACGGTGTGACGAGTGCGGTGAGATCGATGCCATCGAATCCAACCAGGGAACAGTCGTGCGGGACGCGCAAGTTCAATTCGCGCAGGGCGCGTAATGCCCCCAGCGCGATCATGTCGTTGGCGGCAATTACCACCGTAACACGCTGCGCCGCTTCCCGCGCAAACATACCCTCGCGCGCGCAGGCATGGATAGTTTCGTATCCATGCGAGGCGCGGTACTCACCAAAATGCAGTCGCATAGCATCGGCAGGCGCACCTGCCGTCCCCAAACCGGTTCGCACGCCATTGAGTCGATCTATCACAGTCGGCAGGCCCTCTGGCCCGCCCAAAAAGAGGAAGGAGCGATGTCCGAGCTGCGCCAGGAATGTTCCAACCTGGCGACCGCCATCGAAATTGTCCACAAATACGCCGGAGAGATTGTCTATGCGTTCATCGACCACCACCACGGGCACGCCCCCGGCAATAGCCTCAGTCAGGGCAGGATTGGGTACGCGCGTGCCGGGAAAATAGATGAGGCCATCCACCTGGCGGCTGAGCAGAACCGCCAGGTAGTCGGCCTCTCGGGCGGGATCGAGATTGGTATTGCAGAGGATAAGGCTGTAGCCACGATCATGCGCGGCGATTTCTATAGTCTCGGCTACACTGCTGAAAAACGGGTTCGCCAGGTCGGGCACAAGCAGGCCGAGAGAGCAGGTACTTTTGCCAACCAACCCCTGCGCCAGGAGGTTTGGTCGATACCCCAGCCGGGCAATGGTATCCATTACCCGCAAGCGCGTCGCCTCGCTGATAGGCCGGTTCCCTGAAAGCACGTGCGAGACGGTGCTGACCGAGACGCCAGCCGCGCGCGCAACATCCTTGATGGTTGCCATAGCCTTGCTCCCGCCAGGATGCCATAAATCAGCTTCCTACGATTTATCGCGCCGACCAACTTAGCAAAACGTTTTGATTGATTGATACAAGTTTAATGTAAAGCGTTTTGATTGTCAAGTATTCGCGTCAAGTAGGTTCCATCACAAATCGGGGCCGGAAGCCAGGGCGGCCGCAAGGGTCGCCCCTACTATATACGAACGGAGAAGCCGTTTCATGCGTGTATAGTAGTGGTGATCCTTGCGGTCACCATGCTTCAAAACTGATGTGATAAAATAACCGCATATTGTGAGCCAGCATTTTTGAAGGAGAAG
>DATGGW010000219.1:0-6784 GCA_035308345.1 Ktedonobacteraceae bacterium
AGCGACCAGCACCTTGTGATTGGTAACAATCGCTGCAATACACGGGTCTGTCCTCGCGCGGCTGAAATGGCACCTGAGCCTCCTTACCACAGCTTGCGCAGGTGGCGCTATACATCTGGCGAGGTTCGCGGTTGCGATCACCGCGATCACTATACCCACCACCGCTAGACTGCTTGCGAGCAGCGCGGCATTCCGGGCAGCGGCTCGGCGCGTTGGTCAGTCCGCGGCTCGCATAAAACTCCTGCTCACCAACGGTAAAAGTGAATTCCTGGTTGCAGTCGCGGCAATACAGGGTCTGATCATTCAAAGACATGTGTTCAACTCAATTCCAGGGCCTATGCCCTATAAAAGCTCTGTATCGCGCAGCTTCCAATAGACAATCTACTCTGAGCAACAATACACCATACAGCATTCTCCCATTATATCACACACGTCCAGATACCTGATTGGCGGATTGCCAGGGATCAGTTACGAAATAAAGTTGTTTAGCGTATTACTACTAGATAGAACAGAAATGTTGGGGCGCTACTATGCTGGACCATTCAGATCTAATTATTTCAGGGCGCTATCGCCTGTTGAAAAGCCTGCGCCGAGGCGGGATGTCAGAAGTTTTCCTCGCTTATGACGAGCGCACGCAGCAGCGTGTAGCGATCAAACTGGTCATGGGCTATGGCTCTGATTGGAGGAAAAGACTACAAAGTGAAGTTCGTATCCTGCGGAAGCTATCGCACCAGCATATTTTACCGCTTCTAGATAATGGTCTGGCAGGCCGCTATTACTATCTTGTGATGCCCTATATGGAGCGGGGCAATTTACGCGAGCGGTTGGTGGGGGGTAAGATGACGCGGGAAGAGGCCGGGGTTATCCTCGATCAACTGGCAGGAGCGCTTCAGTATGTGCATGAGCGAGGGATTGTCCATCGTGATATCAAAGCGTCGAATGTATTGCTTGATACTGCCGATGCAACCCATGTCTATCTCGCGGATTTCGGCCTAGCGACGATACCAGAAGAGGGGAGCGATATCACGCAGACGGGGTGTCTGATCGGGACACCGGAGTATATGGCCCCGGAACTGGCGTATATGTCAGAGAGTGCTAGCAGCGATATCTATGCGCTGGGTATTTTGCTCTACCAGATGCTGACAGGCCGACTTCCCTTTACCGGTACTGCTCCGCTCTCCATCTACTGGAAACATATCCGGGAGCAACCCGCGCCTCCTTCAGCTCTGATTCCGGAGATGCCGCCCGCTGTCGAGGCGGTGATCTTACGCGCGCTGGACAAAGATCCACAACGCCGCTTCCCAGGTGCGCAAGCGATGGCTCTGGCCTACGCGAATGCGTTAAGGACTACTGAACAAGCGCAAGAACTGCCTGCCATGACCACGCGCACGCTGCCGTCGGCATCAGTTACGCTGTACAAAGTAGGGACAGGGTTGGGAGGAGCATTCCCTGATGATTTCTGGCGGAATCGCGCAGGAAAGGCTATACAAAAAAGCATACTGGGTCTCGTGGCCCTGGTCCTGCTTGGTTTGCCTCTCACACTGGGACTCATCTTTGCGCAGAATGGCGCACGAGCCAGGCTGCCATTAAGCATGAGTGCCGCGCTTGCAAGCAATGTTCTCCCAACAACACCTACGGCGCAGACAATTGCCGGCGCTTCGTCATTAGCGCGGAGTTCTGTCGGTATGTCAAACCACCCCATGCCAAAGCAGCGGCACATCTCCAGAACACACTCTTTACATAGACATCGACGGCATAAGTCTGGGCCACGATGACATCGACTCTTAAGCTTTGGAGCCTGGATATTCGTTACCTGGATATGCACAGTCTTAAAGTTGTGGAAGCAGAACCTCTCCCCTCTCCTTGACTCCGGAGCTTTTGTGTGTTATTATTTCAATATATGTTGAAGTATTGAAGTTGAGGGTGCATACGTTCTTCGTAATATACCGGCAGAGTTGGAATATGTTTTAATCTTTTTGCGCAGGACCCTGCACCTATACTTAACTGAAGGAGAAAGAGATGCTTATCGTCACGACTGAAGGAATTGCCCAGCATCGGATTGTAGAAACCAAAGGACAGGTCTTTGGCGTGGTGGTGCGCAGCCGGGGCCTGGGAGGCAACATCATGGCGGGTCTGCGCTCCCTTGGCGGCGGCGAGATCAAAGAATACACCTCCCTGCTGGAGGATGCGCGCCGGCACGCGATTGACCGCATGGTGCAAAACGCCACCACTATGGGTGCGAATGCGATCGTGCGGATGCAGTTTGATTCCTCGGAGATTGGCACTACGATGAGTGAAATCGTGGCGTATGGCACGGCAGTAGTGGTCGAGCCGGAGAGGTAGAGAGCGGGATGCTGCGCTGGGTGATCATTGGCTACGGGCTACTCTCCCTGATTGGTGCGGCTATATTGCTGATCCTGGTCCACGCCACGCTCTGGCTGGTCTTATATCTGGCGGTGAATGGCGTAATCCTGGTGAGCGCAGTGCTCTTGGAGCGCAAACGATACCGCACGTGGGTGGATCGTACTCAAGGGCACTGGCAGCTCACCGGCGAGCGTTTCGTTGATCCTACTACCGAGCGGCTCATGGAAGTGTTCTACAATCCCGCAACCGGTGAGCGCGATTATAGAGAAGTGACCAGGCAAACAGAGGCATCTGACGAATAAACAGCTCACTTTTCATTTTATTTACCAGTAACTTCGTAAGAAACCTGGCATGATGGCTATTTGCGCTCTTCCGTAGAGTAGAAATCGGTATCTTCGGCTACCTTCTTCGGCTTTTTGGTGGTTTGCGGGGGGACTTCCGGCACATCTTCTATTAACTCGGTAACGGGGACGCCGAGTGCCTTCGCTATTTTATCAAGCGTGTTCAAAGACGCATCGTGCTGCGGATTGTGCCAGATAACCTGGATTGTTTTGAGATTGATGTCGGCGGCTCTCTGTAAGCGGGCCATGGTAAAGCCTCTGGCCTGGGCAACCTCTTTTACGCGCAAGCGTCTCATGTTTGTGCCTCACTAGTTGATGAATGAATGATACTAAATCTGACTACTTGACACAATCCTATTATAGTGGTATCTATTACATCGGTATGTATCTGGACGGTATGCAGCATAATGGCTTAATCCGTCATCCCTGATTAACACAGTATGGTCAGATATAAGTGAGATTGTAAGTCTGCGCGAAATCGTCGTGACTCGCGCGAAAGTGGTGAAATAGGTGCCGTACATCAGCGAAGAGGGAAAGGTAACCCTGAGAGATATTAAGCGGAAACACGGCCTGAGCACCTACGCCGTAGCCGCTATTGCCTGTGTTGAACCGAGCCTCGTATACTTGATGGAAGAAAGAGGCGCATTATCACTGAAGGATGTGGAGAAGATCCTGGGAAGCATCTCACGGGTCACGGGCCAAACCTATTCGGTTGAGACGGTTGGCGGTTATTGGATCAAGTGAGAGGAGTAGGAAACACCTGAAAATTTGCGTGATATTTTCTGTTCCAAATGCGATATATAATTAGTGACAGCCATCGGTTATAAGGCAAATAAAGAATAGGGAGATTCACATCATCGAGGAAACAAGTCACTTTGTGTCGTCAGACGAACGGATGCTGTTGCTGCGCATTTATACAGGTGGCCGATGAACGGTAAGCAAAGGACCACAGAGCAGCTACTCGAAAAAACACCGCGCAAACACTTGCCGATCTATGCATTCTTTGCCGGCAGCGCCATCTCCTACGTTGGCGATATGCTCACTTTCCTCGCCATCCCATGGTTTGTGCTTCAGACTACAGGCAGCGTGACCCAAACGGGCATTACCGCCTTCTTCTCGACCCTGCCCACCGTGTTCTCAGCTTTCTTTGGAAGTACCCTGGTGGATCGACTGGGCTATAAGCGTACCAGTGTGCTCGGCGATATGGCCAGTGGGATAACCATCGCGCTCATCCCTTTGCTGTACCACGCGGCCGGGCTGGCATTCTGGCAACTATTAGCGCTGGTGTTTCTAGGTGGGTTGCTCAAATCGCCTGGTGTGACGGCTCGCTACTCGATGGTTCCAGATCTTGCAGCAACCGCAGCGATGCCTCTGGAGCGGGCCAACGCACTTTCTGACGGAGTGAGCCGCATCTCGCGTTTTATCGGAGCGCCACTTGCGGGTGTCTTGATCGCTGTCATTGGAACGAGTAATCTTCTCTGGCTTGATGCGGCTTCTTTTGCCCTTTCTGCTCTGCTCATTGGCCTGGCAGTTCCAGCGACAGCCCCATTGTTCAGAGCAGAAAGGGCAACACGTTCTTACCTTGCAACGGTGTGGGAGGGAGTGCGTTTCATCCAGCGCGACTCACTCATAGGAGCCATCGTGTTGACAGTGATGATCACCAATCTTGTAGATGCTGCCTGGTCTTCAGTCGTAGGACCGGCATACATCAAGTCCATCTTTCACAGCGCAATCCCTTTCGGATTGATGATTGCTGCGCTCGGAGGGGCGGCATTTGTGGGAACGCTGATCTTTGGCGCTATCGGTCACCGTCTCCCACGACGGTTGACCTTTGGAATTGGCTACACCCTTGGCGGATCACTCCGATTCTGGGTCTTCCTGGTGCCCATACTACCAGTACTCATCGGCTGGCAGGTCATTGCTGGACTGGCCATAGCCCCCATCAATCCGCTATCTGATACCGTCATACAGGAGCATGCTCCAGCCGAGATGCGCGCGAGAGTCTTTGGCACCATCAATGCAGGAGTGCTGGCCGGTATTCCGCTCGGCACATTTGCCAGTGGGTACCTGGTCGCGTGGTTGGGGTTCCGTATGACCCTGCTGGTCATGGGAGCATTGTACTTCGTGACGACGTTCTCGCTGTTGGTCAATCCCGCATTGAAGAAGATGGAAAAACCTATTTCTTAGGGAAGCAGGCCCAATGTCTGAGTAGTAGCCTAATCCTCAGGTAGTGAGCGACCATTGCGTGTGAAGAGTTCGCGCCAGTCTTTCTCTTGCAGCTCGATGTCAAACTTTTTCGCTGCCTTCTTAATGCGCTTCCAGGCTGCATCGCGCTCTTTGTTTGTCACACCCTGTACCTGATCGAAACGCGCTACAGCATCCCGTACGTGACGCGCGTCCGAGAGCGGTTCTTTGTGTTCCTTAGGAAAGGCGAATTCGCCTTCTGGCATTTTTTCTCGTTTTTTCTCGGACAGTCTTGCCATACGTTCATCAATCCTTTCTCATGCACGGTATGAATTAACACCTTCTCTTATCACGATTGATGGAAGAAAAACGGTTCACCGCTGCTGTCTAACTTCATTTATACAGATCGTAGGCTTGCAGGACGCTGTATTTCGCGCCTGAGCGTGAGAGCTCACTTCTCATGACGTTGAGGTGGTTGACGCGATAGAGGGGCGAAGCTGCGGCGGCTTGATTTGTGTGGAGCAGGCGCTGCAAAGCTTGTTGTTCGATGGGCGAGAGGGATTGTTTGATGCGCGCGAGGGTGAGGTGCGGCGAGAACGGGCGTTTTTCGACTTCAAAGTTTCGCCGTTCGAGTTCGCGATTGAGGGTGCGGCGAAGTTGTTGCAGGGGCGAACCGTGCAGTTGACCGGAGGGCTGATCTTCGATGCCCATCCAGATGACACGCGGCTGGATGGGCGAGCCAAAAATGCCCAGAGAAGTAAGATGGTACTCAAAAGATGGAAAGTCTTGCGCGGCGGCGCGGGTCGCTTCCTTTGCCAATGCCAGCTGGTCATCGTCCAGTTCACCGAGGAATGCCAGGGTGAGATGAATGCCCGCCGGGTCAACCCAGTGTAGGGCGGGCAATTCTTGCGCGGCGCGGTCGATGATGCGGGCGAGGGCGCGCTGCATGGATGCATGCATCTCAAGGGCGATAAATGTGCGTGTCAGCGTCATGCCACAAATAACATTTTATCAAGCTCTGCACCGTCAATGGTTTCCACTTCAATTAAGTACTCTGCTATCTTGATAAGCTTGTCGCGCTTGTCGCGCAAGATTGCGAGCGCGGTAGCATACGCCTGGTCAACCAGCACTGCAATTTCCCTATCAATGCGAGCGGCGGTTTCGGGGCTGATGCCAGCGTTGCCTTCCGGGTCAGCTTTTAAGGCAAGCATGCCCAGCGGACTCATGCCAAATTCGCAGACCATGCGCCGCGCAATCGTGGTTACATATTCAATATCCTGCGCGGCCCCGGTGGTAATATCGCCAAAGATGATCTCTTCGGCGGCACGTCCGCCCATGGCGCCCGCCATTTTCGCAAGCAGCTCGGATTTGCGCATCAGGTAGCGATCCTCGTCGGGCGACTGTACGGTGATGCCAAGCGCCATGCCACGCGCGATGGCAGTCACTTTGCGCACAGGGTCTGCCCCCGGTATGGAGCGCATCACGATAGCGTGCCCGACCTCGTGATAGGCAATGATGGCTTTTTCGGCTTCGGTGATGATGCGGCTCTTGCGTTCCGGCCCTGCCAACACACGCAGGATAGCCTCTTCAAGGTCGGGTTGGTGAATGACCTCCTGCTCGCGCCGCGCCGCCAGCAATGCCGCTTCATTCAAGAGATTGGCGAGATCAGCGCCAGAAAAACCTACTGTCTGACGCGCCAGTTCTGTCAGGCTGACATCGCTCGCGAGCGGCTTGCCCCTGGCATGTACGTTCAAAATAGACTGGCGGCCACGAATATCAGGTTTATCGAGCATGACCTGGCGGTCAAAACGCCCTGGACGCAGCAAGGCATGATCGAGCACATCGGGACGGTTGGTGGCAGCTATGATGACGACATTGGTCTGTTTATCGAAACC
>DATGGW010000220.1:0-25816 GCA_035308345.1 Ktedonobacteraceae bacterium
GACGGCAGCGGGGGTCGAGCATCAACAGCAACGATGAACGCGAGCAGACGCTCAACCAGTTGCTGGTGGAGATGGATGGCTTCGATACACGCCAGGCGGTGGTGGTGATCGGCGCCACCAACCGGCCCGATGGCCTTGATAAAGCCTTATTGCGTCCGGGTCGCTTCGACCGGCGTGTCTCTGTCGAACGTCCCGACTGGAATGGCCGTCTTGCCATCCTGAAAATACATTCGCGCAATGTGCCGCTGGCTAAAGATGTTGACCTGATAGCCATCGCGCGTGGTACGCCGGGCATGGTGGGAGCCGATCTCGCCAACCTCGTCAATGAGGCCGCGCTGCTGGCAGCCCGTCGTAACTTCGATGCTGTGACGCAAAACTGCTTTGAGGAGGCGCTGGATAAAATCCTCATCGGCGCGGAACGCCCGCTCATCTTGACCGAAGAGGACTTGAACGTTGTTGCCTATCACGAGGGTGGGCATGCGCTGACGGGTTTGCTGACAGATCTTGTCGACCCTGTCACCAAGGTCACCATTGTGCCGCGCGGTCAGGCTCTGGGTGTGACGCAGTACACTCCGCTCGATGATCGCTATAACTACTCGAAAGAATTCCTGGAGTCACAGCTGATCACGGCGCTGGGTGGGCGCGCTGCCGAGCAGGTGGCCATTGGGCGCATCACCACAGGCGCGGAGAACGACCTGCAGCGTGTGACGGCCATCGCGCGCCAGATGGTTGCGCGCTGGGGCATGAGCGAACGCCTCGGCGCCATCTCCTTCAGCGAGCGCGAGGACCCCTTCGCGGGAACGTCCCTGGCCACCGGCTCCCGCGAATATAGCGAGAAGACCGCCACTATTATCGACGAGGAAGTCAATCGCATCGTCAAGTGGGCCTATGATACCTCTGTCAGCCTGCTCACAAAGCACCGCGCTACCCTTGATCGCGTTGCTAAAGAACTGCGCTTACATGAAACGCTCGACGCCAAGCAATTGCGCAAAATCCTCGAGGAAACAGGCTCAATAGACGCTGCGCCCGCGTCGTATCGCTGATGTGGCACAATGGCGGGGGCATGCCCCCGCCCTTTTTGGGGAGGAGGGCGACCGCAAGGGTCTCCACCCCTCGTCCACCCCTCCCCCGCCCCTACAATGAACGCGCCTGGGGGAGCCATCCCCCGTAGTCATGGTAAGGGCGGGGGCACTGGGGTGGAGGCGGGGAGACCCTTGCGGTCGCCCTCGTTACCCACATGTGGCGGGGACATAGGCATGCCCCCGCCCTGCTAATATTACTCGCCGCCAGCCGCTTCGCCCGTCACCTGCGCGATAACCTCCTCATCGCTCACATCACGCCTGATGGTAGCCCGGCCAACGAAGTAGAGAAGCGCGCCCACAAGCAGCGAGAGGACGCCGATACCGCCAATCCAAAGCCACCACTGCTGTTCGCCAAGCAAGCCGGTCCATGGATTTGTAAACGTCACGTAGACGCCATATCCAGTAGCGATCGCGCCAACGATCGCGCAAACGTAGAATACCCAGATAGGAGCCAGGCGAATACGCGCGAAAACATCCTGGTACTTGTAGCGAATGATGATCACATCTATGAACAGGATCACCATTGAGACGCACCAGATCACCGTGACAGCAGCCTGCAGGATATCGTAGACGACTGTTGAAAGACCAGCAGCGCCAAAGCCTGTCTTCAGGGTTAGGGGCATCACAATAAATGCCACAATAGTGAAGACTACGGAGATAATACTCTGAACCAGCACGGCTACCCACGGTACCCTGTTGGCATTAACCTTGCTCATCACGGTGGGCATACGACGATCCAAACCGGAGACGAAGAGCAGCCGTCCAAACGAGTAGTTGTAGACGGCGGTGTTAAAGATGAAAAAGCCGATGATAATGAGGTTGACAATCACCCCAAGAACCCTGCCAGCACCGCCAAATCCCAACTGGACGGCTTCGGCTATAGCTGATGGATTGGGCTGGTCCTTCACAGGTACGGCCAGCTGTACGCCGAACGTGCCGATGAGATAGGCCACCATCACAACAACCGATCCCCAGAGGAGATAGCGTGTGATCGACCGCATATTATTGATCTCAACGCCCATATTCAAGGGTACTTCTATACCCAGCAGGGCGAGAATGATCAAACCATAGAGGGAAGCGGTCGAGCCATTGGGAAGCCAGTTATGCGCCGTAAGCGAGAAATTGGTGTTTGACGGGTGTCCGGTGACAAGCCAGAGTACACCGGCCAGACCAACCAGCAAAATTGCACCGCCATAGGCAACAAAGACGATGTTGACGAAGTTCTGCGTCAGGCGGAAGCGCAAAACAGACAGGAAGAACGAAAAAGCAATAACGGCGACAATCACTGCACCCTGCTGCCAGGGTTCAACGAGAAAGTTCGCATTGAACTGGCCGCCAAGCTGCTGAATGAAGGAAACCACTACATCGCCGGTGGCTATCATTACCAGGACTCCAGGCCACCACGCGCAGAAACCCGCGAAAAAGCCCAGAAATGCGCCAAAAGCTTTGTTGGTCCATACATAGATCGATCCCTCACCGGGGAACATTAAGCCAAGCTGTCCCGTAACAATAGCACCAGGGATGAGGAAGGTGATGAACCCCAGTATCCAGTAGATATATGCAGAGCCGTTAGTAGAAGCCCCATTTATAGAGGTCGCTACCGCTGAGTTCGTTATGAAGAGAACGATTGCCACGAAAATAGCGACCATGTCGAATGAGTTCAGAACCTTCGGAAGAATCCCTCCTGCGATACGTTCGGAACGCAGGACACCGCCGCCGCCTTCTGCAACTGTTGCCATGTACTTTTTACCTCCCAAGAAACTGTGTAGCTCAGGCAATCCGTAACCCTGAGTCTACCTGGAACAGAACTCTAATGATCGGTAAACGCAAAATCACTGCAACGAGAAAGCTGGCATCACCCCTTTCTGCTCACTAAACCTGGTTTTATTAGTTTGGGTGATCTGCAATAGCTAACTGACGGTAATGGGGTATTTATAGCTTAAATGATAGATTCTAATCTTGTGTTAGTCAAGTAGGGACGCGATTTATCGCGTCCTAAGCGAGTGGTCGCCCGCTCGTATTCGCTCGTCGTGCAATGGAATCATTCCCCAGCGCGGCGGGCGACCACAAGGCTCGCCCCTACTGTGCGCCCGGCGTGCTGGATGCATGGGGAGTAGCAGAAGCTTTAGGTGTCGGTGTTGCCTGCCCATTCAGGATGGCCTGCTGCTCCTGGATTTTACTTTGCAACGCTCGCAGGTAGGCCTGCGCTCCATCCAGGTCCGTCTCGGTGATCGTTTGCAGCTTCTTGGGCATGTTGTGCGCCTGGTCAACCCAGCTCTGAAGAATTTTGGTCAGCGCCAGTAGAGTGGCGTTGTCCGCGTTGATCTGCGCCAGCCAGTTGCGCGCTTTTATCAGAGCGTTCAGCAGCGCCGATAGGAAATCGTCCGCAATTGTTGAGGCCAGTGTCACAATGGGTGAGACAAAGACGTCATAGGCCACGCGCGTCAGTTTCGCTGCGCCGATGGCCCCGTCCAGCGAGACGCCTTCCAGCGTGTCCAGGCTGTTGATAAGTTCCTTGCGCACCGCTTCTCCACCCGCCGCGAAGCCGTGATTAAAGGCGTCCTGGAGCTGGTGCTCGATATTAGTCCCCGCACTTTCTAAAGCCTGGGGAATCTTCGGGCCGAGCTCATAAGCCGCTACAGCGCCGCCGCCCACCACCAGCGCGCCCACAATCAGCTTGCGCCGCGAGAAAAAGCCTTTCTTCTTGCGCGGCTGCTTCTCGCGTTGACCGCGCTCTTCCTCTTCCTCCTCGTAAGCTATATCATCTTCTGGCACAATGTCACGGCGCCTGCTCCGACCACTGGTCTCAGGCGGATAATTGCGTTGCGCGACAGGCATACGGACTTGATCGGCACGACCAACACGACTGGTCAGTGGGTCCGCTTCCTCATCGTATAAGATGTCGGGGTCGAGGAAGTCCAGTTCATTTTCAAAAGGCATACGCTGCCCCACTGAGTCATCTTCGATGTGCCTGGGACGCCTGGTTTGTATCGGATAAAGCGGGCGACGCCCCATCTCCTCTTGCTCGGTGTCTTCGGACGTACCCGATTTGGATTTAGTGGCGATGATCTGCTGGCGCAGCAATTGCCGCGTGCGGCGTGGATCAGGACGCGGCGCGAGTGGGCCGCTGGCCTGGCGCGCGCTCGTGCCGCCCGTGTCCTTCCCTGTCAACGGTTCGCTGCTGGGAGAGATACCCGACAATCGTCCAGATTGTGTGGTTCCGGTGAGAGGCTGGCTACGCAGTGGATCGTAATCATAGCCGTATTGTCTTCCAGGACTCCTACGGTAAATCCTTCTTTCTAAACGATCATCATTCATCGTATTTTTCCTTCTCAATATATGGGATGCGATTTATCGCGTCCCGTAGGAGCCTGATGCATTGCGCCCACCAATTCTACCTTTGTTGCCTATTCTATCCTATTTGTTTTCAACTGTCAAAAACTCGCTCAAACGCGCTCTAGAAACTCATGCTTGTTTCTTGCAATAGCTAATGTTATGATAAGTAAACAGAATTCTGGCGAACAACATAGTCGGCAAAGCCATCTCCCAAACAGGAGGAAACTAACATGGCTCAACCAGGTAAACAGCGTACCCGGTGGCGCGCGCCAACGTGGCTACGCAACATTGGCGCCGCGCTGGGTCGTCCCGTCCTGGCAGTGGTGCTGGCCATTATCGCAGGCGCAATCGTTATTTTGATCACCTGGCCTGATAAGACGATCGACCCATTCTCAAATATCTTTACCGCTTACTCCACGCTCTTTAGCGGCTCGTTTGGCAATCCTATTAGTTTTTCAAACACTCTGGTCAGGGTCTCTCCGTTGATTTTTGCCACCCTGTCGGTTGCTATCGCCTTTCGCGCAGGGCTGTTTAACATTGGAGCAGCAGGTCAGATGACCGCCGGGGCGATGGCGGCGGACGTGATCGGCCTTACCTTTATCCATTGGTCGGGCTGGCTGCTGATTCCGACCATGATTATCGCCAGCATCCTGGCAGGAGCAATCTGGGGCGGCATCGTCGGGTTCCTCAAAGCGTGGCGTGGCGCGCACGAGGTCGTTACCACCATTATGCTGAACTGGATCGCGTTCTGGGCAAGCGACTATCTGATCGATGGTGCGCCATTCACCGCGCCCCTCGGAGTCAACCAGACCAATCCTTTGCCTCCGCAGGGTACTATTCCCCTGGTAGCAACCGTCTGGAACAACTCGTTCGGCTCGTTTCTGCCTAAGCTCGATACCTTCTCCTACACGGCCGATATCAGCATCTTCATTGCCTTGATCTGCATCGTTATCTACTGGTTTATTACCTCGCGCACCACCTTCGGTTACGAAGTTCGTGTAATCGGCATGAATCCTAAAGCGGCGAGATATGCGGGTATCTCTATCAAACGCAATATTCTGCTGGTGATGGTCATCGCCGGCGCGTTCGCAGGTCTGGGCGGCGCGCTCCGCTTGATGGGACAGCCTACCTACCAGTTAACTGCTACTGCAGCGGCGGCAGACCCCACCGGCTTTGATGCCATCGCGGCGGCGTTGCTGGGACGCATGACTCCTGTTGGCATTTTGCTTTCTTCGCTGCTCTTTGGCGGCCTGCGCTCCGGGAGCACGAACATGCAGGCTATTGCGCATGTTGATCCCAATCTCGTTCTGATCCTTGAGGGCTTGATAATCTACTTTATGGCTGCCGATTTCATCCCCGTTTTCCGGCGCTTCTTACCTCGTTGGTTGAGACCTCGTCTCAAGCCCACCCTGACTCTGCCACCTGGAGCGCTTGTCAGCACGATGGTTAGTGTTGATATCGACGACAATGCAGAAGACGATGTCACCGATTTAGAGAAGGAGGGCTGACCATGTTTTTTCAAGTGCTTTTTCAGGCGTTCACTTCGAGCAATACCTGGCAGACTACCCTGGAGTTTGCCGCGTTGCTGCTGCTGCCCGCCCTGGGCGGCGTGATCTCCGAACGCAGCGGCGTCGCTAACATTGCTATGGAAGGCATGATGCTGGCGGGCGCTTTCGCCAGCGTGATGGTGACGCTGGCGTTTAACAGCCTCGGTGTAAGCAGCGGACTGGCCGTCATCCTTGGCGTGATTGCCGCTATACTTGCAGGCGGACTGATGGCTCTGCTGCATGCATATTTTTCCATTCAATTCAAGACTGACCAGATTGTAAGTGGTGTAGCCATCAACATTATCGCTCTGGGCTTGACCAGTTATTTACTGTTCGAGATCGTACCCGTCGGCGTGCCTTCGCTGCCTGACCGCTTGCGCCTGCCGAATTTCCCCTGGGGACCGCTGGCGCATATTCCTTTCCTGGGAGCTGTGCTTTTCCAGCAAAATGTGATCTTCTACGTAGCCTTGCTGATGCTATTTGGCGTGCAGTTTCTGCTTTTCCGCACCAATGTTGGCCTGCGCATCCGCGCCGTCGGTGAGCACCCGCAGGCTGCCGATACCGCCGGTGTCAATGTGCGCCTGGTACGCTATCTATGCGTGGTGAGTAGTGGTTTGCTGTCCGGATTGGCCGGCGCATACCTGGCGTTGGGCGTAGCGGGCGTTTTCAATCCGAACATGACCAATGGACGCGGTTTTATCGCCCTGGCTGCTGTGATCTTCGGTAAATATACGCCTCTGGGCGCGGCTGTCGCGTGCATCATCTTCGGTCTGGGCGGCGCTCTCAGTTATGCCCTGCAGGGTTTGAGCACATCGGCCAACCTGTCGAATTTGCTGAATACGCTGCCCTACTTACTTACCTTGATTGTGCTGGTTGGCCTGGTTGGTCGCACGACCCCACCTGCCGCCGATGGCATTCCCTATGAACCAGGATCGGATTAAGTTTTTCCAGATCGAGGAGAAAATACGAATGCAGGAAAGTACAGCGCTGGCTACAACCGAAGAAACCTCGCCTCCTCTGGCAGTGGAGTTGCGCGAAATCACCAAAACCTGGCCGGGGGTTGTGGCTAACGATCACGTCAATCTCAAAGTGCGCAAGGGTGAGATTCATGCGCTGGTCGGTGAAAACGGCGCGGGAAAGACAACCCTTATGAACATTCTCTACGGGCTGATTCGTCCCGATAGCGGAGAAATCTACATTAACGGCGAACCTGTCCACGTTGGCGGTCCGCGCGATGCCATTCACCTGGGCATCGGTATGGTTCACCAGCATTTTATGTTGATACCCCCCTTGACGGTTGCGGAAAACATCGTGCTGGGGCATGAACCGGGCGGAGTCAACGCGATTTATAATGTGCGGCAAGCGCGCGAAATTATCCAGCAATTGAGCAAACAATATGGCCTGCCCATCGATCCTGATGCCAAAATTGAAAAAGTCTCGGTCGGTCTCCAGCAGCGCGTCGAAATACTCAAAACGCTCTATCGCGCCGCCGAAATCTTGATTATGGACGAGCCGACGGGCGTGCTCACACCACAGGAAACAAATGAGTTGTTTAGAGTGCTGCGCGGGCTGGTGCAGCAGGGCAAGACCATCATTTTTATCACACATAAACTGCGCGAGGTGCTTGAACTGACCGATACAATCACAGTACTGCGGCGCGGCAAGAACGTGGGCGAACTGGTCACCAGCCAGACCAACCAGGCTGAGATCGCGCGCCTGATGGTAGGCCGCGAAGTGTTGCTGCGTGTCAATAAAACACCTGCCAGACCCGGCCCGGTCGTGCTGCATGTCGAAGATTTGCATGCACTCTCCGACCGCGACCTGGAGGCGCTGCACGGCGTCGGCTTCGATGTGCATGCGGGCGAAATCCTGGGCATCGCGGGAGTAGAGGGCAATGGTCAGTCCGAACTTGTCGAGGCGTTGACAGGCATGCGCAAGATTACCGGCGGCAAGATCAGCATCACGCAGGTGAATGATGGACAGGCCGGTGAGACACAGGACCTGACGACATTGGATGCCCGTCAGGAACGCCTGGTGGGCCTGGCGCATATCCCGGAAGACCGGCGCGGCAGTGGGCTGGTATTAAACGATACCATCGAGGACAACATGATCCTGGGAAGGCAGCGCTGGCCGCAATTCTCGTGGAACAGGATAGTTTTGCTACTGCGCAATATCGCAAACTGGGCGAAGCGGCTGATCGCTGAATTTGATGTGCGTACCTCATCCGCTATGGCTCCGGCGCGCTCATTATCGGGTGGTAATCAGCAGAAGGTCATTATCGCGCGCGAATTTTCTGCGAACCCGATGGCCTTGATTGCCGCGCAGCCAACACGCGGCGTTGATATAGGCGCCATAGAGTTTATCCATCGCCGCCTGATCGAACAACGCGACGCGGGCAAAGCCGTCCTGCTTATCTCAGCCGAACTGGACGAGATCCGCTCGCTATCAGACCGTATCGCCGTAATGTACGAGGGGAAAATCGTAGACATCGTCTCCCCCGACGCCAGCGAGGAACAGTTGGGTATTCTAATGACCGGCGGCCATTTTGAGAAATGATTTTTATGCTGCCTTCCTTCAGATAAACGCTCTAACGGAAGGCAGGCTGGAGAGACTACGGTAGGCGTGATATAACAGGGAATTATGCTTGCCGCTTTCGTCCTGGTTGGCTGGAGCGCGCTTGCGGTAATCCAGCAGTTGTATGCCCGCGTCAAGGTAAGCACGCAGAAGAGGTAAAGGGTCAGCCATCTGATCTAAGCGCCGTGCCTGATCCTTCAAAATGGCCTCAAGCTGCTTCTTAGGGAAATGGCTGATTTCGTGTGCCACGAGCTTGAATAGCTGCTCTCACTTACTATATCGTCAACTATCTCTTCCTCTTGTCCTTGCCAGCACGGGATGTGGCTGGAATAGACCCAACCACGTACCAGGAGTTTTAACCGAGAGCGAAGGGTAGACCAGGAGGAATCGTCGTCGTACTCGAAAACGAGGTGTGTGATTATGGCCATAATAGGTCACTCCTTGTCGATTAGTGATGCAGCACATTGTGAATTGCCTACAGAAAGAGCTCCGCTTGCGCTTTACCAGGCCATTTCAGAACACTCAACCAGGCAACAAATCAACAAGTTGTGACGAAGAAACTGAAAAAAGGAGTTACTAAGAGTTATCATCGTATTTCTCTGCGATAACTAGAATATACCATAAAAATACTAAGTATACAATAGGGAACTTTCATTCTAAATGAGAAAAAGTAAGTTCGAAATTTATGCCAATCCTATTGTTTACCATAAGGCAAGTAAATATGAGAAATATTTATTTGTATTTACAATTTGTAAGTAATTCTCTTGCTATTGCTTTGCATAATGCTAATTATATCTCAGGATATGTTGCAACTATTCTTTATATTTATGTCAAATCGAATGTCTCTGATGATAATCTTATGTAACTACGAGATATACAAAAGATTACTGAGACAAATGGCGAGAATTCTTGACTAGTTGGCGCATGTAGTTTAGAATGACAAACGTGAAAATGCTGTACAACAGAGTATTTCTCAATTATCTCAACTGTTTCACGGCACTTCAATATGTTTCATAATGTCTCCTCTGCTACAATGATGAAGGGCTAACATTTTTGTCAGGAAATGTCGAAGCGAATAACTGTTAATAGTCTCCGACCCTGAATATGTTTGGAGAAAATGGTGAACAGGCAAAATACATCAAGCTCTGCTGATGAAAACATACTTCGCGTTCGTGAACACTTGCAGCGGCCTGAAGCGCGAGAACGCATTCAGCAGTATATGCAAGATGTGCATTCAAGGGCGACGGTGACAACCAGCAGCGCGGCCAGGATATTCGGTTTTGGAGAGCAACAACTGCGCGACTGGGAGAAGAAAGGACTTATTTCGACCGAAAGAACCTCAAAGGAGGGAAAAGAAACGCGCGGGCATCGTCAGTTCACCTTCGACGAGCTGAACAAGCTAGCAATTATCAAAGAACTCACAAAAGAGGGCGGCTTTACGCCAGGCGATATCCCAGCGATGGTTGACGCAATCTGGCTCGAGGTCATTGCGAGTGAAGAGCAGCAAGCACAGTTTGAGTCAGGAGACCTGGAAACTATCCTCGATGCCGAACTTCCTATCATTCAGCGTCTCGTTAATGCGCGCGCCCAGCTCTTCTTGCGGTTTTACGCCTCACATGCACTGCGTCTGTCGCTGATGCTGATAGGTGAGGATATGCCGGGCAATGCTGTCGGATTGCTGTTGCCTTTGCGACCAGAAGCGCAGCATCTGCCCGTGACACGAACTGAGGACCTGTATCTCCTGGGCGAGTCTCTGCTGGGTTGGCTCAGCCGCAGCCATTCGACACATACCCTGCTCACCCGCAGACCGTCATTTGAATATAGCACAGACTATCGCATTCATCCCCTGTGGGCGATGGAAAATGATAAGCCGACCAGAGAAGTACCCATAGATCAAACACACATCATCGTGCGCCGTGACGCAAGGCCATTAACTTTGAAATCAGAAGTTGTCGAGACGATCAGCGCCCTGCTCAGGCCACTTTACGAAGATAAGGATAATATAAGAGATTGCTTTGGGCCGGGCATGAACGACGCACTCGAAGCATCTACAGACCTGGATTACAGTGTGCTCTACCCAGACTTTATATTTAATGGTCTGGCGAGCATGATCGTCAGGTTGGGTGGCCACGATGAGCAGAAGGGACGCTGGCGTTTCTGTTGTATCCTTTTGCCAAAAGATCTGGCTCGCCCATTGCAGCAGCGCACGCTGGTGGTGCGAGCGCAGAGCCCCGATTCACCTCATAAAGTTGGCGTCGCCAGCGTTGCTCCAGAATACGACTTGAATAGTCTGAGTTTGCGCGCCTATCAAAGCGGCCAGGTGTGCTATCGCAATAAAATTTCACCCGAAGACTCGGTCATCGCCTTCCATGACGTTGAACATCCCATAAATTCTGCCATCGCTATACCTGTCGGCGCAGAACATGGCGAACCCGTGGCAGTCATCTACGTGGTTTCCGAATTGGATGGTGCATTTGCACAGGAAAAGGACAGGCGCGTATTGCGCTTGATGGGGAGAATGGTTGATGAGGTCGTGAGAATCTACCAGTTGCGCAGGCAAGAAGCTGAAAACCTGGGAAATATTCTTCTCTCGCCCGATATCGTTGATAATGTCGTCGGCATTTTTTACTCCGAGAACAAATTTATTCACGATCTCGAAGAGTTTCTGCTTGGCTACAATACATATCGCGAGCAGCAGAAGATAGCTATACATCAAACGCCTGCGCCTGCCGGAGCCGATCAAGAAGCAGGAGAAACGCTAACCGAGCAGCATGTTATCTCTCTGATCGGCATTGATGTAGACCATCTTTCGCGCATTTCTCAAAAGTATGGAGAGCACGCGGTTAGAAACCTTTGCAGGGATATCGGACGGCGCATCAAGGGCGAACTGGCTTCAACTTTCAAGAAGTATCCAGGTTGCAAGTTCTATCACATCTACGCTGATCGCTTTTATGTCCTGATGCAGAATGTTCCCTATGAGCAGGTCATCAGCAAAGCCAGACTGCTCAAAAAAAGCCTGGATGGTACTTACAAGATCAATCTACTCAGTCATCAGCCACCTGTTTCCGGAACCCTGCAAGAAATCGGAATTACGGTGCGCCTGGCGGTCAGTGCCTATGATGATGCTACGCTCGATGTGCTATTTGATCTTTATCCTGACGATACCGGCGTGTACAGTGTGCGTGAGATGATCGAGCGCTCGCTTTCGATAGAGCTGAAAAAAGGCATGGACGAAGGCGGCGACGGGATCAGAGCATGGAATCCCATAACGCGTTTATATGAAAGTTTAGGCGAAGGCCAGCAGTAACATCAATCTCAACTTCCAAATACTGCTGATTAGAAAGTGTGTCGCCCGCATGGTTCGTAATGTGTTTGTATTAGGTCGTACTGGCAGCGGTAAATCAACTGTTGTGCGTTTCCTGAGAGAAACGGTGCAACAATTTGGATGGTCAGTTAAGACCTTTAATGATTATCCCATCCTACGAGAAATGTATGAGTCAGAAGCCAGACGAAGTTTTCGTCCCACTGACCACGATGGTTTTGAAGTGCTTGATCTCTCTGTCTACGAAACGGCGATACGATCACTTGCGCAGCAGGTTCAAAGCTATTGTCCCATAAATGACAGGACATTCAATACTGTCGAATTTACAAGCAATAATTACCGGGATGCCTTGCAATTCTTTGATAATACGCTGCTCCAGGATGCATATTTCATTTTCGTTGCCGCCGATTTAAAAACATGCTTGGAAAGAACTAGCAAACGAGCATTTTATCGTGCCACCGAAGATGATTACTATGTTATCGATAGTGTTCTACTTAGTCATTACCCTTGCCCCTATGTACCTCCATGTATTAATAAGGGAAAAGTGACTTTAATTGAAAACATGGGATTATTGGATGAAGTGAGATTCACTATGAACAGATATGTATTGCGCTTACTAGAGCATGATGGGCAATCTTATTTATCTGTACCCGAATATCATTTATCTGCCGCTTTTACTGATAAATGCTGTAAATGGTAGTTGTCTCATCCTCGATGAATTTGCTCTAAGTATCGTTCTCTTTCCACGCCGTTGCCATATATAGAAAAGCGCTTTATTAATGCCTTTGGTTGTCAGGGAGTATTGGTGACTTTTCTTAAATTTGGAGAAAGAAAAGCCATATTATTCCAATTGCATAGAGAAGTCCTAAGACGGCTAAAAATTTGCCAGTTGATCGATGGAACTTGTTTTTACGTTGTTCATAAAGTTTGCTTTGAAGATCAAAGGTACTACGTCCTGACTTTTCCAAGTATATCAGATAGTTACGTAAAAATTTGTTGTGTTGATAGAAATGTGCATGCATTATGACAGCAAACCAGTAGATAAACAAACCAAAAATTCGAATAGCTAAAGCTGGAAGCGGCTTTATTTGGAAGGAGTAAGCGAAGATGGCAAAACTGGCGCTCATAAAGAAAGTTGTAATTGTCCATCGAGTTCTTACAAATTCTTGATCTGCTTTCCAAATCTCCAGGTAGTAATTATCTTCAATTTTAGGTTGTGTTTGAATTTGGTTGCTTTTCATATGAATCCTCCTCAGGATCAATGTACTTTACATAATTAGACGTACAAAAAGCATTTTATCAAATTAAGGGCCGTTTCAGTAGCGACTAAAGCTGCCGCGTGATACTCCCGCCGTTTTTGACGTAATGCAGTATAGCTCGCAATACTTTCCACTGTATTGCGTCTATTTTGATGAGCGAAAGAAAACAAGCCGGTGCAGGGACACAAACATATGGAAATGGGGAGCGACATGGGGGTACCGCTGGTAGGTACCCGGCTCTCGATTTGGCCGCTGCCTGTAAAACAGGGCAAAGAACAAACTGCTCGCGCGCAGGTTATTCAGGTTGGCAGGTATAAGATTGCCTTCGATGACCTGTACGGGCAGTACTATGCCCGCGTCTACGCCTATTTGCGCTTTCGCGTTGGCTCGCCAGAGGTGGCCGAAGACCTGGTTTCGCTGGTCTTTGAACGGGCATTAACGCACCTGGCGGATTTACAATCGCCTGCGCCTGGCTGTTTCGCATCACTCGCAACTGCGCTGCCGATTATTTCCGGCGATTGCGCCCTGCGGCTTCTCTCGACATTCTGGTCGACACCAATCATCCCAGGGAGTGTTCGCCGGAGGAGATGATTGTAGCCCAGGAAGAACGCGCGCGCCTGCTTATCCTGCTCAATCATCTTCCTGAGCGCGAGCGCGAGGTGATTGGTCTGAAATTTGTGGCAGGTCTTCAGAATCGCGAGATCGCGCGCGCCCTGAATATGCCGGAGGGAACGGTGGGTTCTCTGCTTCATCGCACGCTGGCTCGCCTGCGCGGCGCGCTTCACGATGATGGAGAGAGAGGGTAAATGCAATGAATGAGAAGCAAGAAGAGGTCGATGAGAGGTGGCTAGATCGCCTTGACGAAATTGTGGACGGTGTTGATGAATCCTCACCTGAGGATGACGAGCTGCTGCAACTCGCCCGGCAATTGCATGTCGCTCTCGCTCCTTTTCGGGAACTTGATGCGCCCGCGCGAGCGCATCGCCAGCGTTTAAGATCACGGCTGCGCGTCCAACTCGCCCACACGCATTCGTGGAAAAAGTGGGCCTTACGGCCTTTGATGGTGGCAGCGGCTGTGCTGTTCTTCATCTTGCTTGGCCCAGGTGTGATTTTTGAATTGAACCTGGCCGGGCAGAATAACCATCCCGGCGCTGGTGTGCATGGTGCGCATGGCCTGCAGGGTTGGCAAATGTCGGGCTTACCTTCTACACTGTCCTATGACATTCTTCCACCGGCCAATATCCCACGTGGCCTGGTACTTTTGCTGTCCACCGGTCTCGCTCCCAACGCCTACCTGCTGGCCGTAAATGTGAATAATTATGGGGCCGATGCTCCCGTCAAGGGCTACCTGGTCTATGAGCAAAACGCTCTCATTTACGAGACGCCCTCGCCTCCGCTTCCTGCTATCGCCAACTCGAACTCCGTGTATCAAACCGTTTACGCGGGAATTAATAGAGTGTTCGTGGCACATAGCGGCGATGGACAAAACCGCCTCGAATGGTATCAGGATGGTTTATTGTGCGACCTTGTGAGCGATCAGCCTGTCGCGCAACTGGTAGCAATGATACGGCAACTTCAACCAGTCACCTATTGACGAAGCGCTCTGACTCTTGACAGATATGGTATCCTTTTCTGGTAAAGAGAGCGCAAGACAGCCGTTCAGGCCTGTTGTGGCGGCGTAGCTCAGTCGGTAGAGCAAGGGACTCATAAGCCCTGTGTCACAGGTTCGATTCCTGTCGCCGCTACTTTTATATTCAAAAGGCGCGAAGAGCCTCGATCATTTTCGGATGCACGATCTGTATCTTTCCCGAGATTTATCTGCCTCTTACCCAATCAAGCAACTCCTCCGGCACGGCGTCTTGCAGCGTTTAGCACAGTAGGGGCAAGAAACCAGTTCAGGAGTTGCCTGCACTAAAAGCAATGAAAGGAAATTGTAATGAAGTTGAACGCCAATGGCTTAAGCCATCTTGGTCTCAGAGTCACCGATCTGGCACGGGCGAAACGCTTCTATATCGACACACTCGGATGCCAGTTGATAAGAGAAACAGAAGGAGTGGTGTTAATCAACGTGTATGGAGTGTTGATTGGACTGCAAGGGGCTGATGCGTACTCGTCAAAAGACGATCGTTTCGACCCATTTCGAGTCGGCCTGGATCATCTCGCTCTTACTGTGCAAGATGCAGGCATTCTAGAAAGCCTGGCGCGGGATTTGGATGCAGCAGGGGTGCGCAACAATGGGGTTGAGATAGACCCGGAGACCCAGGACAAATACATCAGTTTCTATGATCCTGACGGCATTGCATGGGAGCTCTATTCGGCTTCCGC
Source organism: Ktedonobacteraceae bacterium (assembly GCA_035308345.1). Classification (GTDB taxonomy): domain Bacteria; phylum Chloroflexota; class Ktedonobacteria; order Ktedonobacterales; family Ktedonobacteraceae; genus CF-113. The sequence goes on from DATGGW010000220.1 coordinate 15,446, forward strand.
TCACCCCGACGCAGCGCTGTGAGTTGACATCTCGCAAAGTCTGTTGTATGATATACAAGCCAACGCGGGGTGGAGCAGTGGTTAGCTCGTTGGGCTCATAACCCAAAGGTCGGAGGTTCGAATCCTCCCCCCGCTACCAGTTCACACCTGGTGTGGCACATCATCGACGCGGGATAGAGCAGTGGTTAGCTCGTCGGGCTCATAACCCGGAGGTCGCAGGTTCGAATCCTGTTCCCGCTATATATCTTCTGAAAGTATCCTTGCTTCTCGCACTAAACGCGTGAGGGCAAGGATTTTTCTATCTATGTGATATACTCTGACATTAGCCTGAGCCTGAACAAATTAAAAGTATAGGAGCGTGTCACATGGGACGACTTGAAGGGCGCATCGCGTTTGTGAGCGGCGCGGGGCGCGGCATTGGAGCAGCCACAGCGCTGCGCATGGCGGAAGAGGGCGCGCGCGTGGCCCTCGCCGATCTTGACACGGAAGGTTGCGCGCAGGTTGCTGCCGAATTGGGCAAAATTGGCAGCGAAGGGCTGGTTTTGCACTGCAACGTCGCCGATAGCGCGATGGTGCAGGATGCCATTGATAAAGCAGCCAGCCATTTTGGCCGTCTTGATATCCTGGTCAATAATGCGGGTGTGCTGCGTGATAACCTGCTCTTCAAGATGTCCGAGGACGACTGGGAAACCGTCATGAATGTGCATCTGAAGGGCGCGTTTCTATGCAGCCGCGCGGCGCAGAAATACATGGTAGAGCAGAAGTATGGACGTATCATCTCGCTGTCTTCGACATCCGCGCTGGGGAATCGCGGCCAGTCCAACTATTCTACGGCCAAAGCTGGTCTGCAAGGCTTAACGCGCACGCTTGCTATCGAACTGGGACCCTTTGGCATCACTGCCAACGCGGTCGCGCCCGGCTTCATCGATACCGAGATGACGCGCTCGACTGCTCGCCGCCAGGGATTGAACCCCGATGATGTGATCGCCCAGGCATCCAAAACCATCCCCGTGCGCCGCGTCGGGCAGCCGCGCGATGTGGCTAACGTCATCACTTTCCTCGCCTCGGAGGATGCCGGTTTTGTGAGCGGGCAGATCATCTATGTCGCAGGTGGTCCGCGCGGGTAAAGGGGGAAATCATGCCTACCCAGGAACGCCGCCAGGCCATCATCGTGCTTGATTTTGGATCGCAATACAGCCGCCTCATCACCCGCCGCGTGCGTGAGCTGCGCGTGTACAGCGAGCTGGTACCCGCTTCGACCACGCTGGCGCGCTTGCAACAGCAGGAGCTCCTGGATATTCGCGGCTTCATCCTGTCCGGCGGCCCGGCCAGCGTCTATGACGAACAGGCGCCTCTGTGCGATCCGGCCATACTCAACAGTGGCCTGCCCGTCCTGGGTATTTGCTACGGCATGCAGCTTCTCGCGCATCAACTTGGCGGCCATGTCGCCCCCGCCAGTGGACGCCGCGAATATGGCCCAGCCACGCTTGAAACTCTGGCAGACGCGGCCCATGACGCGCAGTTTTACTGCATCTTTGCAGGCATCGACGCAACTCCTGCGCAAACCAACCCGCTGGATCAATCGCTCGCCGCCGGTATCCTGCGCATACCCGTGTGGATGAGTCACGGCGACAGCGTTGATCAATTACCGGTGGGCTTTCGCGTGCTGGCCAGCACGGAGAGCAATCCTGTGGCGGCGATCGCCAGCGCGCAGGGCATGATCGGACTGCAATTCCATCCTGAGGTGTCGCATACACCGCAGGGCATGCATATCCTGCGCAACTTCCTCTATCGTGTCTGTGGCTGCGAGCCTACATGGACGACTGCTTCGGTCATAGATCAAGCGCTGGCGCACATTCGCCAGCATGTTGGGAAGGAGCGCGTCATCTGCGGCCTGTCCGGCGGCGTCGATTCGGCGGTTGCGGCGCTGCTGCTATACGCCGCTGTGGGCGATCAACTCACCTGTGTCTTTGTTGATACAGGCTGCTTGCGGTCGGGCGAACGCGAACAGGTAGTAGAAACCTTCAGCCGCCACCTGCATATTCCACTGGTTGTCGTCGATGCGCGCCAGCGTTTTCTGGCGAACCTTGCCGGTGTGACCGACCCGGAACAGAAGCGCAAAATCATCGGCGCGGAGTTCATTCGCGTCTTCGAGGAAGAGGCGGCGCGCCTGGCTGAGCAAGCTGGCCCCATCGCGTTTCTGGCCCAGGGAACGCTCTATCCCGATGTGATAGAAAGTACCAGCCACGACACCGCCGCTACTGCGACACGTATCAAAACGCATCATAACGTGGGCGGGCTGCCTGAAGACATGCCATTTCAACTGATTGAGCCGCTGCGTATGCTTTTCAAAGATGAGGTGCGCGAGATCGGCCTGCAACTGGGCCTGCCCGGCGAGTGGGTCTGGCGGCATCCTTTCCCTGGCCCGGGCCTGGCTATTCGCATTATTGGCGCGGTAGACGAGCAAAAACTGGCAACCCTGCGGGCAGCCGATGCTATCGTCATTGAAGAGATTCGCCGCGCCGGAGTCTATCGCGAACTGGGACAGGCTTTCGCTGTGCTCACGCCTCTGCAAAGCGTGGGTGTGATGGGCGATGGACGCACTTATGCCAATATGGTAGCAGTGCGCGCCGTCACCAGCGGCGATTTCATGACCGCCGATTGGGCGCGTCTCCCCCCCAACTTGCTGGGGCGCATTTCCCATCGCATCGTCAACGAAGTTCCAGGGGTCAATCGCGTTGTGTATGATATTACCTCGAAACCTCCTGCAACCATCGAATGGGAATAGCACATACCTCATTTGTTCCTTTCAGTAAAATAGATTGTAGTAGACTGTCAACCTTGATTTAAGAGGTGGCTGATATATAGTGATGTCCCTTGTGGGCGTCTGGCCGCTGACTGCTACAAAAAACGTTCAGTCCGAAATACATATTAGAGCCGTGCATGGTAAGCAAAATCGAACAGCAGGGATGCGTTGTGGTGACAAATTGTCACGTTGTTGTTAACTCCGGAAGGAGCGCATAGTGAAAACCGAACGCATTTATTCGTACCTGCAAATGTCTGTCTCCTTTGGATTGATAGCCCTGGTTGCATTAATTGCGCTGCAGGGCACGACTTTTTTTGGGGCGGCATATGCCTTTGTCTACCCAATGGGAAATCTGTCTGCGAGCGTAACGGGAAGTGCGAATTCTTTTGTTACTCGATCTGGCTCCACTTTACTGCTAAAAGGAAAGGCTTTTCGTTTCTCTGGCGCGAACATCTACTGGTTGGGGTTAGAGGAGACTAATACAGGTATTGTCTACCCCAGTCATTTTCAAGTAGACGATGCCTTGGCAACTGCGCAGTTGATGGGAGCAACGGTGGTAAGAAGTCATACGCTTGGTATATCGGTAGGCTGCTCGATTTGCGTTGAGCCGACCCTGGGAAATTTTAACCAGGCGGCTCTGCAACAAATCGACTATGCGATACAATCGGCGCATAATCACGGCATCAAATTGATCATTCCACTCACAGATAACTGGCACTATTATCACGGCGGAAAACATACATTCACCGATTGGCGTGGTATCTCTGACGAAAACCAGTTTTATACTAATCCGCTTGTGATCAGTGATTTCCAACGATACGTTAGCGTTATCTTGAACCACGTCAATACTTATACCGGCATTGCCTACAAAGATGACCCGACAGTTATGGTCTGGGAATTGGGCAACGAATTGTCAGCCCCGGCCGCCTGGGTGCAAAAGATGGCAAACTATATCAAAGGTATTGACTCGAAACACCTGGTCATGGATGGAAATTACGAACAGGCCAATGAGGTGACAAATTTCTTGCCTGATTTAAAAATCCCGGCGGTTGATATCTACGCTGGACACTTCTATCCTCCCACTCTGTTGGCCTTTGAAAAAGAAGCTCTCCAGGCATATAACGCTAAAAAAGTCTACCTTGCAGACGAGTACGACTGGAACACAAACACAGACAATAGCCTCAGCCTTTTTTTGAATGCTATAAAAAATAGTACCGCTTCAGGCGACCTGTACTGGTCGCTCTTCCCACATGCCGATCGTTACGGCTACGTTATTGAGACGGAACACTACACCCTGCATTATCCAGGTGATACACCCGATATGCGCAGCAGAGTAAGCCTGCTTCGCAACCATGCCTTCGCCATGCAGGGCATGCCAGTTCCCTCACTGGCTCCTCCAGGAACGCCCGTGATTACCTTTGTAAATGGAAAGGAAATTGCCTGGCGTGGGGTCGCCGGCGCAGTTGCTTACACCATAGAACGCTCAACAACCAGGGCGAATGGTCCATGGACCGTTATATGCAATAAATGCGCCACCGATGATGACACACCCTGGATTGATAAATCTCAGCCTCAAGGCAGCGTCTGGTATCGCGTAGAGGGATTTTCAGTATCCGGTATAGCCGACGCTTTTTCAAGCGTCTTTAAGAAATGAGTGAATTATCATGGCGATCCCTTGCGGTCGCCATGTAAAAGATGATTCACGGGCCCCGCCCTGGTTCGGTGACGCATCTTGCACTATACATGGTTATATTGACTTGCCGGTAAACAACCTGCGGTTTGCCTGAACGGTAGAGCTGCGCTTCAATGGATACAGCGCCTGTCTCACTTGAGCCTATTGACACCAACCGCTCCCACTCTTGCTGCGGGGCCAGTACAATCGACGGCCATCTGTTAACCTGAGCGCCATTGATAGTCATCTCGACGCTAAATGTCACGGGAGATAGCTCATAGCTGCGCACTCCCAGGCGAACAGCGCAGCTATTATTACTCTGATCTGAGGGCAGCATCCACATCTGCGTAAAACCTGGACGCGGTTGTTGCGCCACGCTTGCGGCGGAGAAGCCTATCGATAGCATTACAACTGCGCAGGCCAGCCCAAACAGTATACATTCATATGCGTTGAAACGAATCCTGTGCGGCTGCTTTACAATCATCACCGTTTTTCGTCGCAAATAGGCTACCAGCAAGGCAAATAACGCCGTCAGGAATGCAAGCAGCGCTGCCCATGATAGCGCGCGCAGTCCTATGGGAAACACGTTAAGCACAATGCCGCCCAATATATCAATGGATAGGCTTAAACCCAGGCTGATAAGCATACGATGGACGGCATCAAGAGATCGTTTGTGAAACAGCGCCTCGCAGAGTGTATAGCCAGGTAACACGAAAACCAGCGGCAGCGCAAGTATCGTTCCTATGACGCTCGTCCACACCATGCCTGTAGAGGCGACTCCTGTGGTCGCTCGCCCGGCAAGCAGCACCAACACGACATTCAACAAAGCAATCGCCGTTGCCAGCATCAGATCAGGGTGTTTCAGGCGCATTGATAAGCCCTCCCACGTCATAAACCACGATGTCGCCGCTATCGAACACGCGATTGATTTGCGCTATAGCGCTGAATTTAGTCAGCGCTTGCATGGCAATGGGGCTCGTGTGATTATAGGCGCCGTCTTCGAATTGTTCATAATAATAGCCTGACAGGGGAAGTGATTGCGCCAGGCGCAAATCAACAACCAGATAACGCACTCCGGCCTTTCTGAGAATCGCTATATCCTCAGGGCCAAATTGTGACGATAAGAAAACTGGTGAGACATCTATGCTGTCAGCAATCGTGCTTACAATGCGCTGATTGCCGTAGCTCCCCATCAGTATCTGGTTAATACGGTCGGTTGCCACGCGGTTATCGGGTCCGAGGTAGAGCTGCGCCCATAGAGCTGCTTGTATGCCCTCTGGTTCAATGGAACGCGCATCGGCTATCACTTCGTATGCGCCCGGCAATTGCGTCTCAGATGGACCTGTTCCCAGCATCACTCCCCCAAAGAACACAAGCGATACCGCGCAGGTAAGCAGCGCAGATTGCTTCCGATTGAGCGATCGCAGCGGCCAGAACTGCACCAGGCAGATGGCCATCACGGCGGCAATGGGTATAAACAGGAATGGCGCTGACCGGTCGGTAAGCTCAGCGCCGCTGGTAGTCAACCTGAATAACTGGCTGACCGGGTAGAAGAGCGCCACCGTGCCAAACGTAAAGGTGAGCGCGTTGGAACGATAGCGCTGCCAGAGACAAAGCAGGCCGAATGGCAGGCTGAGCACGATCAGGCCAACGGAAGAGAGTGTCACTATGCGTTCCCATAGCGGTGTTGCCTGGCCAGCGTAGGTGACGAAAAGCTGGCGCGAAGCGCCGGTGCCTGTTAGCACCCCACCGAGTTCTTTGAATGACTCACCCATGAACGAGAAGAGATACCCTATAACAGGATTACCGGCACGCATAGTGCTCAACAGAGCAACCAGCGCCGCGAACAGCGCCGACCATACCAGATTTGACCGGCGTAGAGGAATAAGACGCATACATGCATAAATTATCGCCCAGGCGAGAAGCAATCCAACCAGGAAAAAGTCCGTCACGTGATGCGTCATCGCCAGGGCAGCCAGCGCAATCCACGCCGTAAGCGTCAACCAACGAAGGTCGCTTTTGAGCCATTTATGGCGTTCCTTCGCGAACATCACGAAAGGAGCCATAGGCAGCAAGCGCGCCAGGCGCACGGATACTTTTTGATGCGGGGACATGGCGAACATCACAAAGGTGGCAAGCGGCAGCGCCAGCGACTCATAGCCATATTGGGCATCAAAAAGCAGGAAATGCGGATTAGCCATATAGATCATGACGGCGATGCTCGCTATACGACTTGATTTCATGAGCTGCTCGTAAAGCGCGAAGAGCGACACTATCATCAGCAGGCGCGCGCAACCTATCACAATCAGTCCAGACGTGAAGCTGTCAAGACCACTCAGTGAAGCGAGGGCGTTGGTCACAATTTCGAGACCTGGATAATAAGGACTTACTGGAAGCAGGGCATTTTCACTGAAGAGATGCCCGCTGCTGGCTATATCGCTGACCGTGCGCCAGTGCAAAAATTCGTCATAAAAAGAGAAATAGAGCGGGCTGGCTATGACTTTAATCAGATAGCAAGCTAAACCCACCATACAGATCAGGCCTATACGTTCAAATCGCGAGGGCGCAGCAGAAATGAGACGCAGCAGTGGAAGTACAAAAATCAGCAGCAAGCCACCAAAGAAAAATGGAAGCCATGCAGTCCCTCCCGCCCTGGAATCGCCGAAAGCATACGCCACCAGTAGTATCCCTGAAGCGCTCGTGAGAGCGAGCAGTGGAAGCCATCCCAGGGTCACAAACTGTGCTCCGGTTGCATCCTGAGCGCTATAATATGCCTCCGCTTCAGGGTTGCGCGCCAGCTTCAGCAGCCGAAGCCACGGAATCTGTATGGGTTTAGGAACCCGGTTTATTGCGTCCTGTTCTGGCAGGGAATGCTGTTTTTCGATCAAACTGAATTGGCGTCTGGGCATTATTGTATGTATCACCTGCTTCTTTATTGGAGGGATGATCCTTGCAGTCGTCCTGGGAACTGCGGCTGTACAATTTCCTGGTATACTTGCTCGATACACGGTACCACCGTCTTCGCCTGAAATTCGGCGACCCTTTGCTTTGCCAGGGTTCCCATGCGGCATCTGCGCTGCGGGTCTGCCAGCAAAGATTGTATGGCTGCGCTGAGCGCTTCGGGGTCACCGGCAGTGACAAGCATGCCTGTCTCGCCGTCGGCGATGATATCGCTAAGCCCACCGATGCGTGAAGCAATTACGGGACGTCCCATCGACATGGCCTCCATTGCCACCGTTGGACACGGGTCGGGCCATATGGAGGGAGCCAGGGCAACGGCGCAGCGGCTCCAGGCGCTCATGACTGCTTCATGAGGCCAGCCTTGCGCGTCCGCAGGCATGCGCACATTGGGAGGAAAGTCCAGGGAGAGGTCGTTTCCTGGCCGTCCTATAAGCACCAGGGGGACCTGGCTGCTCGTTTTGGCGTATGCCCGCAGCAATACCTCCACTCCCTTGTCACGTCTCACGTCGCCGACAAAAAGCAAGAAGTCTTCGTTGGGGAGGCGTCCTAAAAGTGGATGATCATCATTGCGTAATTCGCTTACATTGTCCGGAACGAAGTTTGGTATGACACGATAGGGTACACCGTAGGCGGCCATGCGGGTTCCATGTGCAACTGCCTGGCTGACAGGGAGGAACATATCCACGCTTTGACGTTCGCGCTTTCCCCACGCGCTATTAGCCAGCACTGCCAGCGGGCCTTTGGCAGCGCCGTAAAAATCCGTGGCGCACTTCAAGCACTTCGTTAAAGTAGGGCCACTACAGACCTCATCCTGATACGTTAAGCGCTTCTGCGCGCAAACGAGGCTATAATCATGTAGCGTGACAACGAGTTTAGCCTTGCTCCAGGATTTGATGGGCGTAAAAGAGTGGACGATCCAGTTGTGAGCATGCACAACGTCGGGATGTTCTTGCTTGATGACGCGGCGCAGCGCGCGCATAACCTCCAGGTCGGGAAAGGGCGGCGCGAATCGTCGCCCTTTTTCGCTGAAGAGCATTGGTGCGCGCTGCATTGTGCCGCGAATGCGGTGGATGCGCACCCCCTGGTCCATCTCGAAGTCTGCATCCCCTTTATGCCAGAGTGTTGCCACAGAGACATGATGGCCGCGCGTAGCAAGTTCAAGACTAAGATTACGTACATGACGTTCCTCTCCACCAATAGTAGGTGGATAGAACTGAGCAAGCATTAAAATACGCATTGTTTCCTCCTTATACGTTAAACTAAAGCTAAGCCCTCTTGCTGAGGATCTCAGCAGGTTGGTAGACTTGCTGCAATGGACGGGAAGGCGAAAGTGCATTTCCTCCACCCGGCTCGACCGATAAAGGAAGAATTAGCTTCGCCTTCCGTGTTCCTGGATCCAAGTGATGATTGGAAGGACGCGCTTCGAGCGCCAAGTATAAGGACACGCATTCGCCAGGAATGTCCTGCCAAGAAAGGATTTCTGTATGTGGTTTGCCGGTATCGATTGGGCAGATCGCCACCACGACGCGGTCGTGATCGACGAAACTGGCCGCAAAGTGGCCTCGTTGCGGGTGGAACACAGCCGGGAAGGACTCAGCAAACTGATCAGCTTCTTGCGGGAAATCGCTCCCCTTGACCAGATCGCCTGCATTCTGGAAACCAATCACGGTCTGCTCATCACTGCCTTGTTGGAGGCGGGGGTGACCCTCTACCCTGTCAATCCGAAAACTATCGACCGGAAACGCTCCGCCAGCGGTGCCAAGACCGACCAGATTGATGCCTATCTGCTGGCCAAGCATGGCCGAGCGGAGTTGGCTGACCTGCGACGTTTGGAGCCTGACAGTCCCCAGATCGCCGAACTCAAAGCCTTGAGCCGCGACCAAGATGCGTTGATCCAGATGCAAACCCGCCTGGTCAATCAGTTGACGGCCTGCTTGAAAGCCTATTATCCGGTGGCCTTGAAACTGTTCACTAAGCTCCAGCAAAGGGCCACTCTGGTCTTTTTGCAGACCTATTCCACCCCCGCCAGTGCTTCGGCAGCCTCGGTCGAACAGCTGACTCAGACGCTTGCCCAAGCTGGGCATTCCACCGCTTTGCAGGTTGCGCCAAAGATCTACGAGACTCTGCACCAACCACAGCTGGCCGCTGATAACGTCACCGTTCGCACGAAGTCTCGCCTGATGCTGGCTCTGGTCGCTCAACTGTTGCCTCTGCTGGAGCAGATCGCGGCCTACGATAAGGAGATCTCCGCGCTTTTTTTGAAGCATGAAGACAATGAGGTCTTCCATTCCCTGCCCGGCGCTGGCAAACGACTGGCTCCCCGCCTGCTGGCGGAATGGGGCGATGATCGCAAGCGCTATGTCGATACAAGCAGTATCCAGGCCCTGGCTGGCACCTCGCCGGTTCCCTTTGAGAGCGGCAATTACGCGAGCGTCCATCAACGCTTCGCCTGTATCAAGCCGTTGCGCAACGCCTTGTATCAATTTGCATGGCAAAGTACGCGAGCCGAGGGATGGGCGAAGGACTACTACGACCGCAAACGCAAGCAAGGCAAGAGCCACAGTATGGCCATCAGAGCGTTGGCCAATATCTGGGTGAGAATCATTTTCGCGCTGTGGATCAAGAAAGAACCCTATGAGCGAAGCACGTTTGTAGCAGCTCAACACCGGCATACTTCTAGAGTAGCCTGACCAGCTTGCCCTTCGCCCGACAACACGGACTTGGGCATGAGAGGCAAAACAGCAGCCTGTTTTTTGCCTTTCAATCAGGTATGCCTTCTTCAGACTACGCAAGCCCTGTGGTGTCAAGGGAAGCGAAGCGGCTTGACACCACAGGGCGGCGTGGTAGACTGCCTCATGCCTGATTGAAAGGCTCTGTCGTTTCATCGCTCTCCTCTCTCTTTCTCACTACTCGTCCAGGGGCTTGACATAGA
>DATGGW010000221.1:0-11581 GCA_035308345.1 Ktedonobacteraceae bacterium
CTGCCCGACGAGAGATCCTTCGCTGCGCTCAGGATGACAATATTTCGCTTTGGATGACCGCACGACGCCCAGGATGAACGCAGTGCCTCGGTGAACGCCTCTGGATACGCACCCCTTAAGGTCGACTATTTATTTTCAATATAGCGCAGCAAATCAGCGCGCTGCGCCTGCTGGCGTGGCGATAGTTCGGCGGCGGCATAGTCAAAGAAGCTATCTGGAGCCACAGGCGGCACTGCCTCGGCGATGCGCACAGCTTCGTTGATCTCTTCCTCTACCTCTGCAACGAGCTCCTGGGCGTGCTGCTCGGTCAACAGGTCGCGCCGCAGTAAGAACTTCTGGAAACGCGCGATGGGGTCTTTAGCGCGCCATGCCTCGACTTCGGCTGCATCACGGTAGCGCGTGGGATCGTCGGCGGTGGTGTGCGCGCCGATGCGGTAGGTGAGCGTCTCTACCAGGGTTGGCCCGTTACCTGCGCGCGCGTTCTCAACAGCTTCGCGCATCACGTCGTACACCGCCAGGACATCGTTGCCATCCACCAGTTTCGCAGGAACGCCAAAGCCTTCTCCACGCGCTGCAAAGGTGAGAGCGGCGCTCTGCTTGTGACGCGGCACACTGATGGCCCAGCCGTTATTCTGCACCACCAGCACGACGGGAGCCTGGTAAACGCCCGCGAAGTTCAACGCTTCGTTGAAATCGCCCTCGGATGTGGCGCCGTCACCGCATACGCCGACCGCAACCACCGGATCGCCCGCGATTTTCGCCGCCATCGCCAGGCCCACCGCGTGCAGCATTTGCGTGCCGATGACAATTTGCACAGGCAAACAATGCGATTCAGCAGGCCAATCCCCAGGCGTGAAGCCGCGAAACGAGTACGCCACTGTGGGGATAGGCACTCCCTTGACAAAGAGCGAGGCAATTTCGCGGTACGAGGTCGCCAGCCAGTCCTGCGGCTGCAGGGGTGCGGCCAGCCCAACAGCTGTAGCCTCCTGTCCCACCAGCGAACCGAAGGTGGTTGCGCGTCCCTGGCGCTGCAGAGCGATGATTTTGTTCGAGAACGCGCGCCCCAACTGCATGTAGCGATAGAGCGACAACAGGCGTTCCGCGCTGAGGTCGGGCATCTCTCCTACCAGGTTGCCTTCGGCATCGAGTACCTGGTAAGGGACTATTCCTGGGTCAGTCTGTACGGTCACGGTTTGCTCCTTTGCTAAGAGAAAATCCAGGGAGCCTCTTGCTTCCTCTTCTCCTCGTAAGCAGTGATTTCATCGCTGTGTCTCAACGTCCAGCCGATATTATCAAGTCCTTGCAGCAAGGCATTCTTACGGAAGCCATCGATGTCGAAGTGGATGGTGCGCCCGCCGGGGGTGATGATGGTTTGTGCGGCCAGGTCAACGCGTAGTGTATAGCCCTCGGTAGCATCGACCTCGTTAAAAAGTTCGCGCACAGTAGCCGAATCTAGCGTCACGGGCAGAATGCCGTTATTGAAGCAGTTATTATAAAAAATATCGGCAAAGCTGGGGGCAACCAGGCAGCGAAAGCCGTAGTCGCGAATAGCCCAGGGGGCGTGCTCGCGCGAGGAGCCGCAGCCGAAATTGTCCTCCGCCAGCAAAATCGTTGCGCCCTGGTAGCGGGGCTTGTTCAGCACAAAATCTGGATTGGGCTGTGTCAAAGCATTGTCAAGGTAACGCCAGTTGGCAAAGAGCACATTCTCGAATCCGGTGCGCCGCGTCGTCTTGAGGAAACGCGCGGGCGTGATCTCATCGGTATTGACATTCATACGGTCCAGCGGGACTACCAGCCCCGTCATGGTGGTAAACGGTTCCAATGTCTATTCTCCTTCATTTAACCAGGGTGGGGCAGTTTCCAGGGCGGGGACAAGCCCCGCCCCTACCCTATACGTCTTGTGCCAGCCCCGCGTAGCAGGGTAGGGGCGGGGCTTGTCCCCGTCCTGGCTAGTGCCTAGCTTACAGACAAATCACGTATGTCGACGAAATGCCCGGCAATGGCGGCGGCGGCGGCCATAGCGGGACTGACAAGGTGCGTGCGCCCGCCGCGTCCCTGGCGGCCTTCGAAGTTGCGATTGCTGGTCGAGGCGCAGCGTTCGCCCTCGGCAAGCTGGTCGCCATTCATGGCGATACACATGCTGCAGCCCGATTCGCGCCACTGGAAGCCAGCCTCGCGGAAGACGTCGGCCAGTCCCTCTTCTTCGGCCATGCGGCGCACCTGCATTGAGCCAGGCACGACGATAGCGCGAATGTTGGATGCGACGCGCTTGCCTTTGACATATTGCGCAGCCATGCGCAGATCTTCCAGGCGTGAGTTGGTGCAGGAGCCGATAAAGACGGTATTCAAGGGAATCTCGCTGATTTTTTGCCCTGGCTTGAGGTCCATATATTTGAGCGCGCGCTCGTAGGCATTGCGCTTCTCCGTGTCCTGCTGCCGGGCAGGATCGGGCACGACACCGGTAACATCCGCGACCATGCCGGGATTCGTTCCCCATGTCACCTGCGGCCCTAAGCCTTCTATATTCACCTCGTGCATAGCGTCAAAGCGCGCGCCCGCATCGCTGGCAAGTTGTCGCCAGGCTGTTACAGCCCTGTCAAACATCTCGCCCTTTGGTGCGTAGGGACGTCCTTTGACGTAAGCAAAGGTGATCTCATCAGGCGCAACCATACCGGCGCGCGCGCCCATTTCAATCGCCAGGTTGCACAGGGTCATGCGTCCCTCCATCGAAAGGCTGCGAATAGTGGAGCCGCTAAACTCGATGACATGACCCGTGCCGACGCCTGTCCCAAGCTTTCCAATGATGAACAGACCCAGGTCTTTGGCTGTGACGCCCGGGGCCAGTTTGCCCTCAACGCGAATGTTCATGGTTTTGGGGCGCTGCTGCAACATGCACTGTGTCGCCAGCACATGCTCTACCTCGCTGGTGCCAATGCCAAAGGCCAACGCTCCCAAAGCGCCATGCGTGGAGGTATGCGAGTCGCCGCACACAAGTGTCATGCCTGGCAGCGTGATGCCCTGCTCCGGCCCGATAATATGCACAATCCCCTGGCGCGCATCTTGCATATCGTAGAGGGTAAGGTGAAAATCACGCGCGTTGCGTTCCATCGCCGTGATACACTCTTCACTCTCTTTATCAACAACATCGAGCATACGGCGTCCCACCACCGTTGGCACATTATGATCGAGCACCGCGATATTCGCATCAGGACGGCGCACATCGCGATGGGTCATACGCAGCCCGGTAAATGCCTGCGGCGACGTAGCTTCGTGGACAAGGTGGCGATCAATATACAGAATGGTGGACTCTCCGGGCGCCTCTCGTACAACGTGGGCTTCCCAGATTTTCTCAAACATGGTCTTTGCCATAGGGTAGTTTTCCTCCAAAAAAGGCTACTGCTCTGCTCGCGCGAGCACTTCAATGGGCGTATTTATTCTCATTATCGCACATTCTTGTATGCCCGTGTTCGATGCTGCTTCATCCTCAGATAAGAAACGACGGCATGGCGACCCTTGCGATCGCCCTTTCAATTTAATAGCAAAATGAGTTAAAACCTGCTATAATTCACTGTGCCTGAAAAGGCAATAAAAACAGTCATGGAGGGCAAGTCATGAGTCAGCAGCAACCCGGTAGCAGCAACCGCAGGTACACCCTGAACAGACCGTCCGCGACCGGTAGCATTGTTATCCAGAGAACGCCGGAAGCGTTACCCAGCCAGGCACGTCAACCTTTGCCTACACCTACGGGCCAGCCCCCTTATCATCTAGCGCTCGATAACGTGTTGACGCCCGCGCAAATGCAGGCCATTAGCGCTGCCGGGAAAATGGTATTTCACATAGTGGGTGACACGGGCGGTGTCAAAGCTCCACAGTCACAAGAGATCGTGGTGATGCACATGGATACCGACCTTAGTGTGACCGACCCCACAGCTCGACCGGTTTTCTTCTACCATCTTGGCGATGTTGTCTACTACTATGGGCAGGCAAGCGAATATTATTCCCAGTTTTACGAACCATATATGCATTATGCGGCGCCGATTCTGGGCATTCCAGGCAACCACGATGGTGATTTAATTGACACTTCGGTTCCTTCGCTGGCCGCTTTTGTGGAGAACTTCTGCGCTACCACCCCTCATCTCTCAACAGAATCCGGCGATTCTGGTCGTGACACGATGACGCAGCCCAACGTCTATTGGACGCTGGACACGCCGTTTATTACCTTCGTCGGCATGTATACGAACGTGCCTGAAGGCGGATGGGTTGATGCGAACCAGACGGCATGGCTGGCATCAGAATTGACAAACGCGCCGCAGGACAAGGCATTGATCGTGGCAATGCACCACCCGATTTACTCCGCAGATGTGTATCATAGCGGCAGCGCATATATGAGCCAACTACTCGATAATGCGATTCAGCAGACCAACCGGATTCCTGACGCCGTGTTCGCGGGCCACGTACACAACTACCAGCGTTTCACGCGCTCGCTCAATGGTCGTGACATTCCCTATATCGTCGCCGGGGCTGGCGGATACTGGAACCTACATTACATGATGCAGCCACAGGGTCAACCGATACAGACACCCTATCCAATGCCTAATGCGGGTGTGACGTTAGAAAGCTACCTTGATAACCGTCATGGATACATGCGCATGGAAGCCACTGCGCAGACACTGAAAGGTGAGTATTATTCGGTGCCGCGCCCACAGGAGTCCTGGAACGCCCCGGCGCAACTGGTCGATTCGTTCACCCTCGACCTGACGCAACACAAAGTGAGTTGATTTCCAGCACAATTTCCCAGGGCGGGGCTTGCCCCGGCCTTTCACTGGTAGGTTTTTTAGGAAAAGGATCAGCGAGGCGGGAAGGGTCATGCTTCGCTGCGCTCAGCATGACAGGCCAGACCGGCCTGTTTCAAAAAACCTACCAGTGAAAGGCAAGCCCCGCTCCAACCCTGTACAGCTGCGCCAGTCGCTTAGGAGCAGGGTAGGGGCGACCCTCGCGATCGCCCTGGTCGTTAAGTTAACGCCTATGGGAGCGTCCCCACTGGCTTATGGAAAGGAGTAGAACATGGCTAACACACCGCCCCAGGGGTATAAGATGATTGCTGGTAGCGAGCGTGCGCCTCTTCCTGGCGCGCACGCGGTCGGTCCGGTGGATCCCAATGAATCTATTGAGATTACAGTCTATCTGAGAGCACCTGCCGCAAGCAACCTGGCCGACAGAATCAACGAACAAACGCAGCAGCAGAGCCCACCTCTCACCAGAGAGGAGTATATCGCGACCCAGAGCGCATCTCCCGAAGATATAGCGAAGGTCGAGCAGTTTGCGCGCGCGCATAATCTCACGGTTGTGATGACCGACCCTGTTGGGCGAAGGATCGTGCTTTCCGGTACAGCCGCCGCGATGAGCGCCGCCTTCGCAACTGAACTGCAGCATTATGAACATCCGGGCGGCAGTTACCGGGGCCGCACCGGTGCGCTGCACATTCCAAATGAACTCGATCAGATCATCGTGGGCGTTTTTGGTCTGGATGATCGTCCTCAAGCCAAACCACACTTGCAGCGCTATAACCTGGCTGGAAGTCCTGCCCTGGCTCAAGCTAATGCCAGCCCCGGCTCCTATACCCCGCTACAGCTCGCACAACTCTATGACTTTCCGGCAGGCATTAATGGAAGCGGAGAGTGTATCGCTATCATCGAACTCGGCGGTGGCTACACGAACAGCGATCTTCAGACATACTTTAACCAGTTGAGCGTCGCTCTACCGAACGTCACAAGTGTGTCGGTTGACGGCGGACAAAATAATCCGGCCGGTGACCCCAATAGCGCGGATGGCGAAGTCGACCTGGATATTGAAGTGGCAGGCGCTATTGCTCCTGGCGCGCATATCGCCGTTTACTTTGCTCCCAATACTGATCGCGGCTTTCTGGATGCCATTACGCAGGCCACGCATGATACCACCAATAACCCATCGGTGATATCGATTAGCTGGGGAGGCGCCGAAACGGGCTGGACATCCCAGGCTATGCAAACGATGGATCAGGCATTCCAGGCGGCAGCAGCGCTGGGCATCACTATCTGCGTCGCCGCAGGCGACAACGGCTCGTCGGATGGTGTAAACGATGGGCAAGCGCATGTTGACTTCCCTGCAAGCAGTACCTATGCCCTGGCATGCGGCGGCACGCGGCTAGAATCGGCGAACAACGCAGTTACCAGCGAGGTTGTGTGGAACGATGGCGCCAATTCAGCCACAGGCGGCGGCGTCAGTGATGTCTTCGGCCTTCCAACCTGGCAAGCAAACGCGGGCGTCCCTCCATCGATAAATGACAAGCATAGCGGGCGAGGTGTGCCTGATGTGGCGGGTGATGCCGATCCACAAACGGGGTACCAGGTTTACGTCGATGGGCAATCCGCCGTGTTCGGGGGCACCAGCGCCGTTGCGCCTTTATGGGCAGGCTTGATAGCTCTGATCAATCAGAAACGAGGGAAACCCCTCGGCTATCTCAATCCCATTCTCTACCAGAACTACACCCAACTCGCCCAGGCCAATGCCTTGCGAGATGTGACCAGTGGCAATAATGGCGGCTATGCCGCGGGACCGGGATGGGACGCATGCACTGGGCTGGGGACGCCCGATGGAGCTAAACTGCTCGCTGCGCTGAGCGCGCTATAAACATTAGATTTCCCATGCAGGTATGCACCGTCCAGGGCGGTGGCAAATCCCATAGGCGTTAACTTAAGCATTGCTGTCATCCTGAGCGCAGCGAAGGATCTCTCCCTGGTCCCCGCGCAGATCCTTCGCTGCGCTCAGGATGACAGAGTGGGGCGACCCCATGGGGTTCACTTAAGCACTTGAACACAACTACTTCTCGTCTTAAGTTAACGCCTATGGGAGCAAGCCCCGCCCCGACCCTGTACGGCTTCTCAAGCTGTTTCGTAGAAGGGTATGGGCACCTTTACGAGTTGTCCTATGTATTACTGGTCTCTACGACGGTGGCAGAGATGGCAGTCTCGGCGATATAGCGCATGTCCATCTCTTCCAACACTTTCTTCTTGCCGAGCAGCAGTTTCGCCATGTCGAAGGCGCGGTTGAGCTGGTCTTTTTCCAGGTCGTAGCCCAGATCGCGCATCTGCGCGGCAAGGGCGGCGCGTCCTGAAAGCTTGCCCATGTGCATGCGGCGATCTGCCGAGGTGAGGCCGATGGATTCGGGGGTCATAATCTCGTAGGTGCGCGCATCCTTGAGCACGCCATCCTGGTGGATGCCACCGCCGTGCGCGAAGGCGTTCTGACCAACAACGCTTTTTGTCCACTGTGGCTGCATGCCCGACAGCCTGGCAACGAGACGGCTGGTCGGGACGATCTTCGTGGTATCAACGCGCACATCCATCCCCAGATCGGTGGAGCGCGTGCGAATTGCCATTACCACGTCCTCGGTGGCGGCGTTGCCGGCGCGCTCGCCCAGCCCGTTGATGCAGGTATCGACGCGCTCAGCGCCATTGCGCAGGCCTTCCAGGGCGTTGGCTACCGCCAATCCCAGGTCATCGTGACAATGCGCGGAGACACGCGCGTTGGGAAATTCCTTCTTTACGTCGGCGACTAGCTTGCCGAACTCCCAGGGAAGCGCGAAGCCAACCGTATCGCAGAGGGTGACGAAGCGCACGCCTTCTTTGATAATGGTCTCGCACACTTCGAGAATGAAGTCATGCTCGGTGCGCGTGGTATCTTCCAGCGCGAAATCGACGTTTTCAGTAAACGAGCGTCCAAGAGCAACCGCCGCTTTTGCCAGTTCCAGCACCTCTTCGCGTGTCTTGCCCAGTTTGACCTTGCGGTGCAGGGGCGAGACGCTGATGAAGGGTTGGATAGCAGAATGAGCGGCAATCCTCACTGCATTCCAGGCGCGCTCGATATCGCCAGGATTGGCGCGCGCAATGGCGCATATTTCAGCATTGTCCACCTTCGAGGCGATCAGGCGTACCGCTTCAAACTCGCCCGGTGAAGAGATAGGGAATCCACAATCGAGTGTGTCAAAGCCCATATCAGCTAATGCCTGCGCTATCGCCAGCTTCTCTTCGGGGAAATAGTTCACGCCCGGCGTCTGTTCGCCATCGCGCAGCGTGGTTTCATAAAACTTGATGATGCGGGGTTCAGTTGACATCGTTATCACTCCTTAGATCTAGAACCACAAGGCGTTTGCCTACTCCAACCAGCTATACGGGTAGGATGGATCGTCAATCGCCTGGGCGATGGTGGTGAACTTCAACGGGTAGAAGGTGTCGATCATCACCGCCAGTTCCTCGGTGCGCTCCGCGCCCAGGCTCTTCTCCACCGCGCCGGGATGCGGGCCGTGCGCGATGCTGCGCGGGTGCAGCGTCATGGACGACTGCTCGATGCCGCGCCGGCTGCCGAAATTGCCGTTGACGTAATAGATCATCTCGTCGCTATCGATGTTGCTGTGGTTATAAGGTACGGGGATCGAGAGCGGGTGATAGTCCAGCTTGCGCGGCACAAAGGAACAGATCACGAAGTTTGGCCCCTGAAAGGTCTGATGCACGGGCGGCGGCTGGTGAATACGCCCGGTAATCGGCTCGAAATCGCCGATATTGAAAATCCAGGGGTACTCGCAGCCATCCCAGCCAACGGTATTGATGGGGTGAAAATCGTACCAGTAGCTTGAGACGAGGTTGCCCACCTTGACGCGCACCTCAAAATCGCCGCGCTCCGTGTGCGTGACCAGTTCCTCCGGGCGGCGAATATCACGCTCGCAGTAGGGGGAATGTTCCAGCAACTGGCCGTTGTTGTTCATATAGCGGCGCGGTGGCTGGATAGTACCGGGCGCTTCGACGGTCAGGAAGCGGCTTGCAGGGCTATTGGCGGCAATCTGGAAACGGAAGGTTGTGCCGCGTGGGATGACAATGTAATCGCCTTCGTGATAGGGCAGCAGGCCAAAGTTAGTCTCAAGCGTGCCGTGTCCTTCATGCACAAAGTAGACAAGATCTGAATCGCCGTCGCGATAGTAGTAGTTCATCTCTCGCTCCGGCAGCGAGACGCCGATGACTACATCCTTATTGAACATCAGTGGCTGGCGTCCTAAAACGGCGTCACCGCCGCGCTGCATCTGCGCGCTTTTCAGGTGGTGATGGCGCTGCACGTCCAGGCGCCACTCTTCCAGTGGATAAGTCGTATCTGTGAACTTCTCTACTTTTTTCACACGCGTAGGCGGAAAATTATAGTAGAGGTTAGAGTAGTTCCCCGAAAAGCCTTCAGTGCCAAACAATTCTTCGTAATAAAGCGTTCCGTCCGATTTGCGGAACTGTGTATGCCGCTTGTGGGGTATTTCGCCCAGGCTATGATAAGGTGGCATAGGTATCTCCTTCGATGGCTTAAAGACGAGGGCGACCGCAAGGATCTCCACCCAACACAACCACGCCCCCGCCCTTACAATGACTACGGCTATATCGAAATCACACGATTTTGTTACGCAATACGCCGATACCTTCGATTTCCAGTTCGATGACTTCGCCGCGCCGGAACCAGGAATGCACTTCGGTGCCGATCTCGAGCAGGCAGCCGGTGCCGACGGTGCCGGAGCCGAGTACATCGCCGGCGCGCAGGCGCGCATTGCGCGAGGCCCAGGCGATCATCTGCGGAAAGCTGTAATAGATGTCCTTGAAATTGCCGCGCGAGATTTCCTTGCCTTCGACACGCGCAAGCATGGTCATATCGTAGCGTTCGCTCGCGCCGCTCCCGCTTCGCCGCGAGACCAGTTCGTCGGGTGTGACCAGCCAGGGGCCAAGCGAGGTGGCGAAATCTTTGCCCTTGCCGGGGCCCAGGTTGAGCTTCATATCCTCGCGCTGGAAGTCGCGCGCGCTCCAGTCGTTCATGATGGTGTAGCCCGCGATATAGCTGGCCGCTTCATCCAGCGGGATGTCTTTGCCATCGCGCCCGATCACGCAGGCAATCTCCAACTCGATATCCAGTTCGCTGCTGCCCGCGGGATAGGGGACAGGCTCGTTATGCCCGTATATTTCACTGTTATTGGTAAAGTAGAAGATGGGGATCTCGTACCACTCCGGGATCATGTCCACGCCGCGTTTGGCGCGCGCTGCTTTGACATGCTGCTCGAAAGCGTAGAAGTCGCGCACCGCTGGCGGCTCAGGAATAGGAGCGAGCAGATGCGCCTCCTCGAAAGCATAGGCTTCGCCACGCGCTTCGCGCGCCCTGGCGAGTCCGCCGGGGTCGCGCAGCAGCTCAAGCAGCGTAGGATAGTCGAGCGCGATGATTTGCTCGTCACGCACGACTCCAGCGTGGGTATTCCAATCGGGCGTTCTGAAAGTCACCAGCTTCATCTAGAGATTCCCCCGCAGGGCCTGCTCGCGCTCCAACGCCTCGAACAACGCCTTGAAGTTGCCCTCGCCAAAGCCGCGCGCGCCCTTACGCTCGATGACCTCGAAAAAGACCGTCGGGCGGTTCACAATGGGTTTGGAGAAGATTTGCAAGAGGTAGCCCTCGTCATCATGATCGACCAGGATGCCCAGTTCCGCCAATTGCTGCACGTCCTCGGCGATATGGCCGACGCGATCCAGCACGGTCTCGTAGTAGCTGCCGGGCGTTTTGAGGAATTCTACGCCGCGCTCCTCCAAACCGCGCACGGTTTTGATGATATCGGTGGTATTGAAGGCGATATGCTGCGGGCCGGGGCCACGATAGAAGTCCAGGTACTCTTCAATCTGCGACTTGCGGCGTCCGGGAGCAGGTTCATTGATGGGAAATTTCACGCGCCCGCTGCCATTTTGCATGACCTTCGACATGAGGGCCGAATACTCTGTACTGATGGCGCGATCATCGAAGTGAATGATCTGTGTAAAGCCCATCACGCGCTCGTAGAATGCCACCCATTCGTTCATCTTGCCTAACTCGACGTTGCCCACCACGTGGTCAATGGCTGCCAACCCGGCCGGTCTTGCCCGGCGAGGTACCTGGCTTTCAACTGGACGATAACCGGGCAAGAAGACGCCTTTATAGTTGTGGCGCTCCACAAAGGTGTGAATGGTTTCGCCATAGATGGCAATCGACGCCAGCTTCACCACGCCGTCATCATCTTTGCGCGTGGTTGGGGCCATCACGCCGCGCGCTCCGCGCGTCGTTGCTTCGCGATAGGCGCGCTCCGCGTCGTCCACGCGCAGGGCAATATCTTTAAGGCCGTCACCATGCAGCCTGACATGTTCGGCAATCTCACCCTCCGGGCCAAGCGCCGACGTCAAGACTAAACGGACATTGCCCTGTTCCAGGACAAAACTACTGCGGTCGCGCACGCCTGTTTCCAACCCTGAGAAGGCAATGGGCGTGAAACCCCAGGCGTTACTGAAGTAATAAGCGGCTTGTTTAGCGTTGCCCACATAAAATTCGAGGTAGTCGAAATTTTGAATGGGCATGAAATCTTGAACAGGGCCATCGCTCATCTTGAAACTCCTTTGTTTCGATGCTTGCAACTGACAATCTCACCCACTGCATTATACGAGACAAAAATGCATACCTGCAACCCTGTGAATTGCTATTACAGCACAACCACCGTCACACCATCGGG
>DATGGW010000222.1:0-4192 GCA_035308345.1 Ktedonobacteraceae bacterium
TCGAGAGATTGATGCCAACGCCGCCGCCGCGAGCCATAATCTCGGTCATCATTTTGAGGTTATCGAGAATGCCCTGGCGGCTGTCCTCCGGGCTTGGTATCACATAGCAGTTGTAAAATGTAACCTGGTGACCTGACCCGGCTCCCGCCAGGATGCGACCGCCCGGCACGAACTGGAAGTCTGTCAGCGCCTCGTAAAAGCGTTGTTCCCAGTACTGCTGCAACTCCCCGGTCTTTTCCACCTCGGCGATGCCACGCGCTACCCGCGCCCAGAGTTGTTCTGGATAGAACTCCAGCGGCTCTCCCTTGGGATCCTTGAGCGAGTACCTATCCATAAATACCTTTTGACGAATCCCATCCAGACGGGTCATATGCTGGGGGGTATCAGTGCCAGCACTCTGCTGTGTAGCAGGCGTGGTCATCTTCTGTTCCACCATGAAACTGGGGCTCCTTCCATACTGACATATACTACAGGGGCAACATACCGTAACACAGTATACCCTTAAAAAACGCGATTTTCAAGAGTTTTGGCACAACATATTGACATTTTAATGTTTCAAACCACAATATGTTGATCGGTAGGCAGGATACTCATCAACCATCCGAAGGTGCGAGGGAGGGCGATGTGGGATGGAGATGAGCGAGGGAAACAGAGACACGAGCGACCATTCTCCATCGGGAAATGATATGATATAGGCCAGAAATCCACCAGATTGCAGGAGAAAATATGCGCGCCGAAATACTTTCTTGTGGCACCGAATTATTGTTAGGCCACATCACCGATACCAACGCAACATATCTTGCCCAGAGTCTGGCTTCTCTGGGCATAGATCTCTATTTTGTTTCACAGGTGGGAGACAACCAGGGAAGGATTGTAGAGACGCTGCGTCGCGCCTGGGAACGCTCCGACCTGATTATTATGACGGGCGGCCTGGGGCCAACAGAGGATGACCTTGCCCGCGAATCGATCAGCGCGTTGTTAGGTGAGACTATGCATGTTGATCCACGACTGGAAGCGGAATTACGAGGGATGTTCGCCGCGTGCAACTCTGTGATGCCAGAGCGCAATGTCAAACAGGCTACCTTGATTCCTTCGGCGCAGGCTCTGCCCAATCCACGAGGTACCGCGCCCGGCTGGATGGTTGAGAAAGATGGGCATATCATCGTCGCTATGCCGGGTGTGCCACGCGAAATGTATTATATGTGGGAACGCGAAGTCATGCCGCGTCTCAGCCCGTATACCGGCGGCCTGATCTTTACACGTATCCTGCGCGTCTGGGGTCTGGGAGAGTCAACAGTCGAGGAACGCTTGGATGCCTTGCTGCACAATACCAACCCGACCATTGCCACATATGCCAAGTCTGACGCGGTAGATGTGCGCATTACCGCCAAAGCCGAGACGCATGAACGAGCCGAACAACTTGTGGCAGCAATGGAGGCGCAGGTGCGTCAGATTCTGGGGTACTATATCTTTGGTGTGGATAAAGAGACGCTGCAGAGTGTCATTGCCAGGCACTTGTCTGAGCGTAATAAATGGTTAGCGGTCATGGAATCGCTGACCGGAGGACTGCTTTCGAGTACAATCACTGACCATCCTGGTAGTTCCAAGCATTTCATTGGAGGTGTGATATCCTACAGCCCTGACCTGAAAGTGCAGATGGGGGTGCCGCGCGAAACCATTGAACGCTACGGGGTTGTCAGCGAGGAAACGGCGCGCGCAATGGCTCATGCCATTCGCGAGCGATTAGGCGCGGATTATGGACTGGGTATTACTGGTGTTGCCGGTCCAGAAAAACAGGAAGATAAGCCTGCTGGTACTGTATACATTGCTATTGAGGGGCCAGAGGGAATAGTTACAGGGATGGGACCTGGCTGGCGAGCCAGCCGGGAGGATAACAAACGCCTGGCTACCCTGGCCGCGCTCAACCTCCTTCGGCTGCACCTTGAGGGCATCAAACGGGAGACTCGTTAAGTGGAATAGCGCCACTATCGCTTATGTTGTACATATGTGTGGTAAGATATAACAGAGCGAATAAATTAACCTTCCGAAACGAGGCCGAAATGTCCTGGAATCCCGATGAGTTTTCTGAATATCGAGAGCATGCAGATGCCCCCGACTATTCAAACCCTGCCTATTACCAGCAAAATGAAACGCCAACGCCTCGTTCTGCTCAACCCGTGCAGCAATTAGAACCGCCGCCAACTCTCGTTGCTCATGGCCAGGCATCTTCTGCTTCCCCTGCTATGTACGCCTATGATCCGGGACAGATGAGCGCATATCGCGGCCCTTCATCCATGGAGGGCTATACCGACGATGCCGGCGCGGATCAACGCGAGCTGGCAAAGCATGGAACAATCAGCGATGGCAAGAAACGCAAGAAATTGGCAGGATTGGGTGGTCTCGGAGCGACTATCATCGGCTTGCTCGTGAAATTCAAAGCCCTGCTGGTGGTGCTTTTTGATCTCAAGTGGTTCGCCGTGTTTAGCAAGGTTGGCTTTGCCGGCATTACCGCTATTATCTCCGTCGCGGCCTATTCATTGATCTTTGGCTGGCCTTTTGCTATTGGACTGGTAATCCTGTTGTTCGTCCATGAAATGGGCCATGCGCTGGTTATGAAGCTCAAGGGAATACCAATTGGCGGCATGATTTTTATCCCACTGCTAGGCGCGGCGGTCTTCATGCGCCAGATGCCGAAAAATGCCAAAGATGAGGCAGAGGTGGGCATTGCCGGGCCGATAGCGGGCGCAATCGCGGCCTCGGTTTGTTTCTTCCTGGCCCAGAGCAATCCGTATTCCATCTGGACGCCGCTGGCCTACTTTGGCTTTTTCATCAACCTGTTCAACCTGCTGCCCATTGTGCCATTCGATGGTGGGCGCGTGCTGGCCGCTATTGATCGACGCCTGTGGATCGTCGGTTTCATAGGGCTGATCGGGTTTTTGATCTGGTCATACATCCAATATCATAGCATTTCGATCTGGCTGCTCTTCTTCATTGTCATTGCGGCTACACAACTCTGGTCGCGCCGCGCCGCTGCCGATACACCGGAAGCCAGGAGCTACTACAAGGTATCCACGGGTGAACGCATCACCCTGACCCTTGTCTACTTCGGCCTGGCGGCTGTACTGGTGCTGGGCATGACCATTTCAACGGGCTTGATGCATAGCATTGCCCGGTAGGGTGCCCCTACGCGCTTCGCACTTCTACTCCGGCCATCTCTTCCAGCACTTTGAGCAGTGAGGTGTAATCCAGGCGGCCATAGCCTGCGGCGCGCGTCATCTCGTACATCTGGCGCGTAAGGGCGGTCATTGCGGCCGGGGTTGTGTTCTCGGAGGCGAGATCGAGCGCGAGGCCCAGGTCTTTATATAGCAGGTCGGTCATGAAGCCGGGCTGGAAGCTGCCGTTAAAGGCGCGCAAGGGGAACTGGTTGGCGAGTTGCCAGCTTGCCCCACTGCTGACGCCGATAATCTTTGCCATCATATCAACATCCGCGCCCGCTTTCACGCCCAGCACGAAGGACTCGGCGATAGCCGCTGCGATTGCGCCACATAAGATATTATTCACAATCTTGACTACCTCGCCCGAGCCATTTGGTCCGACGTGAATTATATTTTCCTTCTTGCCCATGGCTTCCAGGAGTGGGCGAGCCTGTTCAAAGGTTTCGCGCTCGCCGCCGACCATGATGGTCAACGTACCATTGACAGCGCCCTGTGAGCCGCCGCTGACCGGAGCGTCGAGGAAGTGAACGCCATGTGATGATGCAGTCTGCGCCAGCTTGCGGCTCACAGCAGGTGCGATGGTGCTCATATCAATGATGATCAGCCCTTTGCGCGCGCCCTCGAGTATGCCCTGCGGGCCGTTCACAACCTCCTCGACCTGGGGCGAATTGGGTAACATAGTGATTACCATATCCGAGGCCATTGCAACCGCGCGTGGCGATGGAGCAAGTTTCGCGCCCGCATTCAGCACTTCTTGCACCTCTTGCTTTTCTGGATGGCGCGCGTAGATAGTAACATGGTGTTCTGCTTTGAGCAAGTTAAGTGTCATTGGTCGGCCCATGACGCCGATACCGATAAATCCGATCTGCATGAATTGTATCCTTTCCTAAATAATCTAGATTTTCACTCCATTTCGATAATGGCTGCTCCGCCTTTCACGACATCCCCCTCCTGGTAATAGACCCGTCGCACTTTGC
>DATGGW010000223.1:0-3940 GCA_035308345.1 Ktedonobacteraceae bacterium
CGAGATGTGGGCACGCAACGCAGCAGCAATGGAGTAACGCAGATGATAGATTTCACCCTTAGCAAATCACAACAGGCAGGCCGTGACTACGCTCATCAAGTCGCCCTTGAAGAGATGCGCGCCATCTCATTGCAATGTGACCAGACCGAGGAAGTACCAGAAGCCTTCTTCTGGAGCATGCAGAAACGCTTCGCAGGAGGAGCAGCCGCCCAGGCACGCGCGCAGGCACGGGAAGAGAACGAACCTAGCCAGAGCAATATCCTTTCGGTGCTCTCCCAGGAAGAAATGGCCTGGGGCGATGCCGGCCTCTCCACAACTATTCCAGGGCCAGGACTTGCCGCACCACCCATCCTCTCCAATGGCACACCAGAACAGCAAATGAAGTTTCTCGGCCCATACATGGATGGCCAGCTGCATTGGGGAGCATTAGCACTGACCGAACCAGGCATCGGCTCCGACGTGGCAGGCATGTCCACCACAGCCGTCCTAGACGGCGACGAGTGGGTCATCAATGGTCACAAACACTACATCACCAACGGCGGACGCGCTGACCTAGTCGTCACCTTCGCCACTATCGACAAGAAGCTGGGACGAGAAGGTATTCGTCCATTCGTCGTCCCCAAAGGCACACCCGGCTTTATTGTTGGACGCATCGAGCAGAAAATGGGCCTACGCGCCTCGCAAACCGCCGAACTAATCTACGAGAACTGCCGCATCCCCAAGGAGAACCTGCTTAGCGGACGCGAGCAGAGTAAGAAGGCTGGTTTTAAGGCGGCGATGGGCACGCTCGATGCCACACGCCCAATGGTCGGGGCATTGGCTCTCGGTATTGCTCGTGCAGCCTACGAAGCCGCCTGTGAATGGATACGTGAGGAGTTGCCAAAGGGCTTCCCAGCGCAGAAACGTCGTGAGATGGAAGCCGAACTGTATGATATCCACCAGGAACTGGAGATGGCCCGTTTCCTCGTCTGGCACGCCGCCTGGATGGCTGACCGCCGCATACCCAACTCGAAAGAGGCGTCCATGCCCAAGGCCTACGCCGGTGGATTGGTCATGAAGGCAACGGCAATGGCTGTGCGTATCACCGCCCCCGGTGAAAACTCCGAGCGCAAGCTACTGATACACAAGTGGTTCCGCGATGCAAAAGTCTTCGATATCTTCGAGGGCACCGCTCAGATTCAGCGCCTAGTCATTGCACGTCGCCTCTTCCCAGACTTGGACATCCCATAAGAGAATATAGCCTCAAGACAACCCTATTCGGGGGAGAGGAAACCCACCCTTCCCCCGCTGGGGTAGTTCCAGGACACACGCCTAGTTTTTGGCGTTCTCTAACGGTATCTCTTCGATATCTTCTAGCAGATAATCAAAATCCTCATCTTGCATCAACTGATTCTGCCAAGCTATGGCCACAGCCGTACGGCTCTCACGTTTGCTGGTCTGGCGACGCTCCATCAGGTCGCGCTTCAGTTTGTCACGTCTGGTCTCTATGCGTTTATCACGTAGCTTCCCTCTCATGCTTTCACCTCCTCTCCACTCGGGTCATAGTCATCCGACTCTAGACAGGCTGTTGCTCTAAGCAATGCGGTCAGACCTTTCTTATATTTGATGTGGGAACATACTTCTGATCAGTACTCTCAGTCTTGAGGTACACAACACATGTACGCTTCATACAACGTTCTCTCTAAACAGATCTGCTCTATGGTCAGCTTGGGGAATTGGTGCGCACGGTGGGGAAGTTGGGGGAGAAGGCAAAAGAAAATGCCCGGATGTAGCACGATCCGAGCAGCAACACCTATCAGCATAGTACAATCCTCTACTACGCTCCAGCGTCGCTCGACGGATGAGTTCCACCACTTCGCACACTCAGCGCGGTACTTTGTCGTACATCTTGCATAGAACTCACCCCCTTTAAATATGTGTATAATCATAACTAGTACAAGCTAAGCAACGGTAACCATTGATGTGAGTGTACCCGCCGCAATGAGAATTGTCAAGGGTTTTTGGGCTGACATTGTCATCGTTCTGTGATATTGTCATAGGGTAAGTGTTCAGTGAAAATGTCATCCATGAGGGAGACAATCACCTTGAACACGCAAGAACAGAAACGAGTGATGGTCTTGAATCAGATTCTGGCAGGGCAACTGAGTGCAGCGGAAGCAGCACCCTTGCTGAACGTGTCGATGAGACAGGTGCAGCGCATTCTGGCAGCGTATCGAAAGGAGGGCGCCGCCGCGGTTGTCCACGGGAACCGAGATCGCAAGCCCAAACAGACCATTGGAGACGAAGTGCGAAAGCAAGTGATCGCCCTGGCCCAAACGACGTATGCGGGCTGCAATCAACAGCATCTGCGGGACTTGCTGGAAGAACGCGAGGGGATCAAGCTCTCGCGGGCCAGTGTGCATCGCATCTTGCACTGTGCCCATCTGCTGGCGGAGTCCAAACGACGCCAGCCGCAGCATCGTCGTCGGCGCAAGCGCTACGCCCAAGAAGGCATGCTGGTGCAGATCGACGGCAGTCGCCATGCTTGGCTGGGTGAGCGTGGGCCCTGGCTCAGTCTGATTGCCGCCATTGATGATGCGACTGGCAAGATCGTGGCGGCAGTCTTCCGTGAGCAGGAAGATGGGCATGGGTACTTTCTGCTGGTGCAACAGATGGTCCAGCGGCATGGACGCCCGCTGGCACTCTATCATGACCGTCAGAGCATCTTCACCCAGAGCACGGCAGCAACAGAGCGTGATAGCCTGCAGGAGCAATTAGTGGGGACCCAGCAACCAACGCAGTTCGGTCGCCTATTGCAAGAATTGGCGATTACCTCGATTGCAGCCCGGTCTCCCCAAGCCAAAGGGCGAGTGGAGCGACTCTTTGGCACGTTGCAGGATCGACTGGTCGTCGAGTTGCGCCTCGCAGGGGCCAGCACCCTTGAGCAGGCCAATGGGGTGGTGCAGACGTATCTGCCCCGCTTCAATGCTCAATTTGCCGTGCCACCGGCCCAAGTCGGCACCGCCTATCGACCCTTCCCAGAGGGCCTAGCCGCCGAGGAAGTCTTTTGCTTCAAGTATGGGCGCATCGTGGCGCTGGACAATACTGTGCAACTGGGGGAGCATCGACTGCAACTGCTGCCGGACAAGGAGCGGCGCAGTTATGCCCGCACCCATGTCCAGGTGCATGAACGGCTCGATGGCTCCCTGGCCGTCTATTACGTTGGGCGGTGTCTGACCAGCACGTCGGCTCCCCTGGAGGCTCCGGTGCTGCGGGCACGCGCCGGTCGCTTGACCGCCCTGCCTCAGCCAGCTCACTTGGTCGCAGCGGAACCGACCAGCGAAGATTCCAAGGGCCAGGATGCTACCCCGACGGAGGCTTCTGCCGCAGCCTCTGCACGGGGTGGGTCTGTTCCGCGGTCAGATCATCACTGGCGCAAGAAATTGCTGCCGCCTCGGCAGGCTCGATCAGTGGTCTAGTTCACTCACCGCCTAGAGCCTCATGGGCACAGCAAAAACCTGCTGTTTTTTTGCTTTCCATCAGGTGCAAGAACAACCAGGCCATGCGAAGCGCAGACCTGTCAAGGCGGGTTCCCTTCCAGGGTGCCTTGATAGGGCAAGCGAGTATGGCACACTTTGCACCGCCTGATGGGAAGGATTCACATGCAACAACGAAAGGTGACAAAATCACTGAACAGTTACTACGACATTTTTATTGGACATTGACAGAGTCTGTAGTCATTTGAAGAGTGGAGAGTTGAGTTTCTGTCCACCAACCCCGGTCGTTCGCATCCCCTTTTTTCAACACTCTGATTGTTTGTAAGATGTTGGGCGAGGTCTGAGGCTGTTTTATCCCACACAATAGTAAAAAAGATGACATCTGCCAGAGCGAGAATGTAGACTCACGAAAATCAGAAATCCACGAGGTTGTCTCGTGGGTTGTTTTTTGCTCTGCAATCCCG
>DATGGW010000224.1:0-2794 GCA_035308345.1 Ktedonobacteraceae bacterium
CGTCACCATTGGCAGCGCCGTCAGCACGTTCTGACGTATCGCTTCGGTCAGATCGATCTCGTGATGCGCATCGATCGGGAATATCTCTTCCGGGTCGAAAGGGGCCAGCGGCAAACCGCTCACCACATCAACGGTTGGA
The DNA here is from genome assembly GCA_035308345.1 of Ktedonobacteraceae bacterium. Classification (GTDB taxonomy): domain Bacteria; phylum Chloroflexota; class Ktedonobacteria; order Ktedonobacterales; family Ktedonobacteraceae; genus CF-113. The sequence continues at coordinate 140 of DATGGW010000224.1, forward strand.
TAAAACTGCTCTTCAAATGTAAGATGCATCGGCTGCTCGAATACCTTCAGGCAGCGGTTGCATTCGAGTTGCAAGGTAAGCTCTACCCATCCGTCAACCAGCAATCCCTGGTTTGTACGGCGCATGCGCACATGCCCGTCGAGTGGGCCAACTACCTTGATATCATCATCCAGTTGGAAATCTTCTTCGTGAAAATCGTTGACATGCGAGGTTCCCACCGGAGCCTTCATTAACTGCGCCACGTTATAAATCATCTAACTCCTCAACCTTCAAATGCGTGCGAATAACATCCATCAAATAAGAGCGCAGGTTGTGGTGGCGCACCAGCAGAAGATAATCCCTTTCCTGTGACGCTTGCTCATTATAGAAGACCTGCCTATGCGTGTCAAGTGGCGTCCTGTGGATACACCGGCCCTCCCATAGTATCGACCGCCAGCGATGAACGTCTCGGCGCGGGCTGTGCTGAGGGAGGCGTCTCGTAATCATCACCGTCATAAGCTTCGTCTTGCTCTTCAAGGTCTTCCTGGTCAGAGTCCAGTTCCAGGCTGGCGAGTCCTTTTTCGATGCTGAGAATAGAGCGACCAACCTCCATTTCTATGTTGGAGAGGTGTTCGCGCAGGGCGCGCAGCGTCTCTGCCACGTAGGCATCGGCCTCAATTTTTAATTGCTCGGACTGTTCTTCCGCTCTACGCAGCATCTCTTTGGAGCGTTCTTCTGCTGCGTGCAGCAACCCCTCACGATTCATAACACGTTCGGATTCTTCGCGCGCGCGCGCCAGCAATGCGCTGGCATCCGCCTGCGCCTGCGCCAGGATGCGCTCTTTGTCCTGGATGGTGCGCCGGGCCTGCTTGATTTCGTCGGGAATGGCGGTGCGCATCTGGTCGATGATATTCAGGATGTCCGCTTCTTTGAGCATGATCTGGTTGAACAACGGCATCCTACGACTACTGGCAATAAGATTTTCCAGGCGATCTACGAGATACAAAATATCCACGCCTCTGCTCCGTTCTCAACAAGACCCTGATTACTCAGATGGCCTTTAACGCACTACGCCCCAAACTTATTTTGCAAGGCTGTTATTACCGCGGGAGGGAGCATATCGGTGACATCTCCTCCCAGGCGGGCAACCTCTTTGAGCAGGGAAGAACTGACGAATAGTTGTTCCAAATTGGTCAGCAAGAAGATCGTTTCAATCTCCGGCGCGAGCTTGCGATTCATCAAACCCTGCTGGAATTCGGCTTCAAAATCGTTGGGTGAGCGCAGCCCTTTGACAAGGGTTTGTCCTCCGACCGAGCGCGCATAATCTACTATCAATCCTTTTAACGTATCCACGCGCACATTTGGCAAATGTTCGGTCTCAATCACTTCCTTCCACAGTTGCACGCGCTCTTCTACTGAAAAGAGCAAGTTTTTCGCGGGAAAGGCGTAGACTGCGATAATCAAAGTATCAAAGAGCCGGGCAGCCCGCCGCGCGATATCCAGATGCCCATTGGTGAGTGGGTCAAAACTGCCGGGATAGACCGCGATACGGGCGGCGAGTTCTCGCCTTTCCTGATTGCTCACGCTTGCTTGTCCCCTTCATGATAGTCTGCTACTACATTGTAGAGCCTGCTACACTTTGAGATGCTCCCATTAAACCATATTAGCTGGCGTTCGGCAATAGAATGACTTACGCTGCCGACTTCGCTGTCAGGCGTTTGTAGCGTCCTGCCATCATCTCGCCCATGCCAATGACTGCAAGGCCAAGCACGAGGTGAATGACCTGAATAATCCAGTGATTCGTCGGCAGCCAGTTTTTCTGGAATAGCCCGACCAACGCCAGCAAGAAACCTACCAAAAAGGATGCCAATGCCACGCCAAAGCTGCCGCCGTAGATACCCTGCATAATACCCAGCGTCCAGAGCGCGAGAACCGCAATGATACCCAGTATGATATGCACAATTTGTAAGGGGTCCGCGTTTCCCGTCCAGAATATGATGCCTGTTATGAGATTGAACAGCACTGCAAGCCGCAGCACATTTGACACTATTCGTACAACCAAAGTAATGTCTCCTGTCTTAAACTACTCTTGTATCATACTATGATTAACGTTTTCCAGCCACAGAGTGGTACTTGTATTCAGTGGGCCATCATATCCTGCCAGAAGAGGTGCATTTTCTCGCGCAGGGCCATGTGTTCCTGTTTTTTCAGATAAGGGTCACTATCCCAGAGCCTCGCGGCCAGCGAGCGGGAAAGTTCGATTAAAGGGGTGTCGCTCAAGTCGGCGATGCGTAGTTCTGGGACGCCGCTCTGGCGCACGCCGAAGAAGTCGCCGGGGCCGCGCAGTTGCAAATCCGCCTCGGCGAGACGAAAACCGTCGTCGGTGCTCTGGAAGATATCCAGCCGCTCCTGGGCCAGTATGCCGGCGTCCGCGCTGAGCACGTAACAGTAGGATTGGTATTTGCCGCGCCCGACACGCCCGCGAAACTGGTGCAGTTGGGAGAGGCCGAAACGGTCGGCATCTTCAATGACCATGACCGTCGCGTTTGGTATGTCGATGCCCACTTCAATTACCGAGGTTGCCACCAGGATATCCAGTTCACCGTCGCGGAAACGGCGCATACCCGCATCCTTGTCTGCCGCTTTCATGCCGCCATGCAGCAGGCCCAGGCGCAG
>DATGGW010000225.1:0-5087 GCA_035308345.1 Ktedonobacteraceae bacterium
CCGCGAGGGTCGCCCCTACTATACACGGACGGAACGCCCAACCGTATATAGTAGGGGCGGGGCTTGCCCCCGCCCTGGGAGCGGCGCGAGTCGCGGCCATTGATTCCATTTTGGAGTTTCTTAACTTGACGCTTATTGGGCTACCGTTATCTCTACCCTTGTCGCCGTTTTTGGCGTCGCCTTCGCCCTCTTACCTTTAATCCTCACCGATGACAAATCCGATACCATAATACAAAATATCATTCAAATCCCCCCGAATTTTCCCGTCCAACCTGCGCCGTCATCACCATCACCGACACCGCCCGGCAAACTCACCGCCCGCGGCATAGTAGGGCTGCCCCCACTTTCCGACAGCAGGACTATCGAGCAGCGCGAACAAACCGTCAGGGATGTCTACAGCAGATTGGCCCAACCGGATATCACCGCAATCGCCCTGACCGGTATTGGCGGGGCAGGCAAATCAACCCTGGGCGCCCTCGTCTATCGCTATGTCGAAGCGCAACAAGGCGCCGGCAAGGGTGCATTTACCGCGCCCCCGCTCTGGCTGCGCGTCGATCCTGCCGTCACCATGGCTGACATACTCGGCAATCTCTGCAGCGCGCTCAATGTGCCTGCACCAGACCTGGCCGCACTCTCACCGCAGAGCCAGGCGGCAGCACTCTTCGGTGTGCTGCATAGCGCTGGCAAAGGACGCCTGGTCGTATTCGATCAATTTGAAAACCTGCTGGATGACGATGGGTGCGCGCTGCCAGATCGTCCAGGCATCGGTGAATGGCTCGACGCGCTCAATAGCCAGCCATGCGCCTGCCGCGTCCTGCTCACCAGTCGCCCCGACCCGAAGGGAACGCGCGACGATCCCTACACCTACCTGCAACCCTATCATGTCCCAGGCCTGGCGGAAGTCGAAGGGATCGAATTGCTGCGCAAACGCGACGTCCAGGCCACCGAAGCAGAGATGCGCAGCGCCGTGCAACGCTGTGGCGGCCACGCCTTTTCGCTGACACTGCTGGCAACGCGCCTGCAGCAGCGCAACCTGACGCTCGCATCCCTGCTCAACGACCCCCACTATACGTTACTATGGACGGGAGACATCGCCCAAAAACTGCTGGATGCTATCTACAATGAACAACTCGACAGTACAGAACGTACGCTGCTGGCAGCCTTCTCCGTCTTTCGCGAACCCATCCCATCAGAGGCAGCCCAGACCATCATGCCTGTAAATAGCGAAATACCGACAGAGTATATAGAAGGCGCAATTGATGGCTTGCTCACACAGCATCTTCTCCAGGCAGCAGGCGAAGGTCGCTGCCAGCCGCATGCAATCGTTGCTGAATACGCCAGAGATCACATAATCGAGGGCAAGCAGCCCGATAGGCAGGCTAATCGACAGGCGTTACTGGCTGCACACGCCAGGGCCGCGCAGTATTATCGACAACGAGCAGCCACAACCTGCCCCTCGCCAGAAAAGCGACGAAAAGTCGCTGATGTGCATGATCTGATCGAGGCCACCTGGCAATATTGCCAGGCCGAACAGTGGCAGCAAGCATATGATTTGATGATACAAGAAGGCATCTTCGCAGACCTCAAACTTTGGGGAGGCAATACTATCCTGCTGGAACTGTATCAATTGCTCTTGTCCGACAAATGGCATCCAGAACCTTTGCAGGCAGGAGATATCTATAAAGATCTGGGCTTTATATACGGTGATCTGGGGAAAAGTGCGGAAGCCCTGGGAGCCTATGAGAAGGCATTGAGCATATACAAAGAGGTGGAGGATCGGGGAAAAGAAGGACAAACTCTTGTCAATCTAGGCTGGGTCAATAATTTACTAGGGCAGCAGAAAAAGGCACTCAAATACTATGAAGAAGGATTAAGCATTGCTAGAGAGTTGGAGAATCGCAAGGAGGAAGGTAGGGCGCTCAACAACCTGGGCGGGGTCTATGATGCGCTGGGGCAGAAGCAGCAGGCGTTGGAGTACTATGAGCAAGCCCTGCGCATTTATAGAGAGGTGGGAGACCGCAGCGGCGAAGGGACGACGCTCAACAACCTGGGCGGGGTCTATGATGCGCTGGGGCAGAAGCAGCAGGCGCTGGAGTACTATGAGCAAGCCTTGCTCATACGGAGAGAGGTGGGAGATCGCAGCGGCGAAGGGACGACGTTGTGGAATATTGGCGCGTACTACTTCGATCAAAGTCGTTACGATGTTGCACTGGCCTCCTTTCTGCTTGCCAGGGATATCTTCGAGGAAGTGCAGAGTCCAAATCATGATGAGGTACAGGGATGGATAGATGACCTGCGTAAAAAGGTTGGAGAAGAGCAATTCAGGGCATTGCTGGCGCGGGTTGAGCCGCGAGCACAGCAGCTTGTGGAGCAGGCGTTGATAGAAGATGTCGGTGAGACTAACAAAGACTCACGAGGATAATGCTGCCAGCAAGCCCAGCGCGTACGCTTCGGCGGCGCTGTGCGCATCGTACATCTGGTCGCGCATCAATAAACGGTAGCGGCATTTCCAGCGGCGCGCGGGCCAGGGAGCCAGTTTGATGAGCGTATAGGTCTCGACGCGCGCCTCCAGCGCTTCGCGCAGCGCGACTTCATCGCTGGCGGTGATACCATGTTGGGCCAGTTGGAGTCTCAGGGTTTCGGGTATCATTGTTATGCCTGGTTGATGGCGGCCTGCATCTCCGCCTTGATGATTTCGGGGTTGAGCTTTTCCCAATCGGTGCGCGGCAGGTGACGCGGCATGACGGCGAACGGGCCGCTCCAGTGCCTGGCATGCTCTTCGATCCTGTCCAGCATCTCAAAGGCCGTCTTGCGCGATTGCTCGACGATGGGATAACGCAGCGCGGCGCGGTCAAATACGGCCTGGTCTTTGGTAAAGACGCTGCCATCCTCGCGGATCACCACGTCGATATACAAGTCGGTATAGACAAGTTCGAGCGATGCGCTGGTATAGTGTGGCGTTGGCAGGGTGATATCGCAATAACCATCAGAGAAAGTGCCATCTTCAAAGTAGCTAATATGGATGGTATACCATGCGCCCGGCCAGAAGTACGAGAGCGAATGACGATCCGAGAAAAAGAAATCAGGTTTCCATTTGTGCGGTTTCCAGTGCCGGCGCGTGCCTCGCGGCGTCCAGATGGTCACATACTGGTCACTGACAGGCAATTGATAGCCGCGCCATTCCCCCCACGGGTCGCCGTTCACCAGCATTTTATAGATATCCGCCTGAAGTAACATAACTCACCTTTCTGTAAACAGCCAGGTCTATGTGGATTATAGCCGATGTATATGGAGAGAGACAAGCGCAGACATCTGGAGATAAGGGCTATTTAAAAGTTGAGTTAAGCAGATTTGTGGCATCCAGATATGGCGACCGCAAGGGATCGCCACTACTATACTACGCCTTATGCCTGTTTTCGTATATAGTAGTGGCGACCCTTGCGGTCGCCATGCCTCATGCGAGCGACTTTTAAATCGCCCTGTCTGGAGATAAGTCATCCTGAGAGAGGACTTGAGTGACATCCTGGCTGTCATCCTGAGCGCAGCGGATGACAGGCCTTATCTCCAAATGTCCGGGAAAAGCGAGAGAAACTTTTTCATAGAGCACAATCGTGATAGTAGTTGAATGGAAAAGTGAAGCGCCACGGGTAAAACGGTTCGCATCAACAGGCTTTAGCTCAAAGGAGGGTGGATTGAAAAACAACGAATCCATTTCAGCAAGCGATGATAGCAACAACCAGGAACGACGGGTAATGGTTTGGGGTGGTCCTGTCCAGCTCGAAGCCATCTTGAGCATCCCCGCGGGCGCACAGGCTCTCGTCGTCTTTGCCTATGACCGCGTGGGTAGCGCGGAGCATATCCTGGGCAACCTGAACAACCTGGCAGGTGGGAGCCGCAAGGCAGGGCTTGCCACTCTGTTGGTGAACCTGCTCACGCCGGAGGATGAGGAGTTGGACAAAACAACAGGCTTCTTCCGCGAAAATGTCAGCGTGCTTCACCAGCGCATCACAGGCATCACGAACTGGCTGATCGCCACTGCCGGTACGCAAAGCCTTAACATCGGGTATTTTGGCGTTGGTGTGAGCGCGGCGGCTGCCCTGGCTGCCGCGGCCATACGTCCCGATGCCATTCACGCCGTCGTCTCTGTCGCCCCACGCATCGACCTGGTGAGTTCATACCTGCCAGGGGTTGTGGCGAAAACGCTGTTCATCGCTGCCGAAAGAGATACGCGGGCGCTGGACGTGAGCCGCAAAGCATTAGCAGAGCTTACCTCCGATACAACACTCGATATCGTTACAGATGCCAGGAAACGCGGCCTCGTCCACACGCTTGAGACTATCCCAGGTGTATCGAACGTCTTTGAAAACGAGCAGTCCCTACAAAAGGTGGAACAGCTTGCAACCCGCTGGTTCACAAGCTACCTCCAGATCTGATGCGCTGACTTTGCACGGCTCATCATGGGAGGGGTTTTGAGTTTGGAAATACCCGCGCTAGTAATTTAGAGTTGTCCGCACCGGACAAACCTCATCGGGTACCGGTGCAGCGACTCAACCCCATCGCGCGTCACGCGCACCAACTCGCCCACCTGCACGCCCATGCGCTCATCTTCTGTAATCACATTGGGTTGAATCACCACCAACATGTTCTCGCGGAACGTGAACGGCTGCGGCTGGAGTGCGCTCGTGCGGCGCGTGCGCAGGATGGGGGACAGATAGCCTCCACCGAAACCATGCACGAGGTCGTCGCAAATGGTGAAGCCGGAGCTGTGGATGTACTCAGCGGCGTCCAGCACCTCGTCGCTCGTTGCTCCAGCGCGAATCACGCTTGCGATACGGGAGAACGTCTCCACCGCTACATCATACATGCGCAGGTATTGCCCTGTGGGGGGTGTTCCGATTGCGAAAGGTCGCAGGATTTGCCCGGCATATCCATGATAGTGCGCGCTGATCTCTGTAATCAGCACATCGCCTTTCTCGATAACGCGATCTGATTGCTGCTGCGCGGGAACGCAAACGGTTGGATTAGACATCGGCGTAGTAGCCATGTAATGAATGTGGGTCTTGCCGCCCAGTCCCAGGTAAGCTCCT
>DATGGW010000226.1:0-5995 GCA_035308345.1 Ktedonobacteraceae bacterium
TTCCACTGTTTTCAGCGTGCTGTCCGTGGGGAATGATGAAAAGTAAGGCCGCGTTTTCGAAACAGCATTTTCCTGGACGGTGTCATTACTTGAGCTAAGGGTCATACGATTTAATTCTCCTGCTGCATTCTTGCTGGTACCATGCGTGTTGCGCTCGCGTCCTTACATTGCAACTTCTCTCTACTAAGCATTCTACCAGTCTGAGAGGGCGATTCAGTGAAGATCGGGTAGGGATATGGTTGAGAAACAAGCGGGCATCGTTAATGTTCTGCAACGGATGTGATTTATCACATCCCTACATTGGTCCTGATAATGTATGACGAATCAACATCAGATGGGTCAGTGGACCGAGTCCGCCTGGCACAGGTGTAAGAAATGAGGCAACCTCTTTGACGCCGGCAAAGTCGATATCGCCCACTACTTTCCCGCCGATAGGGTTAATGCCGGCATCCAGCACAACAGCGCCCGCTTTGACCATATCGGCGGTGATACTGGCGGGCCGCCCGATACTGACAACCAGGATATCGGCGCTGCGTGTGATGCTGGCGAGATCTTGTGTATGCGAGTGGCAAATGGTCACAGTAGCATCCTGGCGCATCAGCACAAGCGCCGTCGGTTTGCCGCCGATGTTGCTACGTCCGACCACCACGGCATGTCGCCCGGCAACCGCAATACCCGCATCTTGCAGCACGGTCAGGATGACCTCGGCGGTCGAAGGAATAAAGCTGGGAAAGCCAAGCAGCAGGTTTCCCGCATTGCGCGGCCCCAGTCCATCAACATCCTTCTCAGGGCGCAAAACTTCTGTCACCACCTGCTGCTGGATATGCGATGGCAGCGGCAGGAGCAGCGTCACGCCGTCCGTATGCGGATCATCGCTCAAAGTGGCAACTTCAGCGCGCAATTCGTCCTCTTCGATCTCGAATGGATAGGCCAGCGTCGCGCAGCCCAGGCCAATCGCGCGGCAGGCGCGCACAAGTTGTCTGCTGTAAACCTCGGCTGCTCCATCATGTCCCACGATGATCTGTGCCAGGCGCGCCGAACGATGCTGCTTCTTGCGGAACTGTTTCGCCTCGCTCTGCAGTTCCGCCGTCATACGCGCAACAAGCGGTTTGCTGTCGAATATAGTGGCAGGCATAGATCCTCAATCTCCCAATCGCGTTCTTTCGTCGTTCATCATATCACAGAGCATATCCACCTGGGGGATAGTATTGGCAACATCGTAGAAAATGCATTAAAATGCCTCTAAAGATATATAAAAGGATTGCCAATAGCCATTCGGTACCATAGACATGCTAGAGAGAGAGGAATTCATGGCTGGAGACTGTTCATTTGATTTAGTATCGCAGTTCGACGAGCAGGAACTTGTGAATGCGCTCGATCAGACGCGGCGAGAGGTGCAGACTCGTTACGACCTGAAAGATACCAAAACCGAGATCGTCCAGGCGAAAGATGCCATTACGATTGTCACGGATAGCTCGCTGACCCTGAAAAGCGTGCGTGATATCCTTGAAACGAAGGCGGTGAGACGCAATCTGTCGCTGAAAATCTTTAAGCCTGGCAAAGAGGAAAGCGCATCGGGCGGCAAAGTGCGCCAGTCGATTGCCTTGCAGCAGGGCCTCTCACAGGAACTGGCCAAGGAAATCAGCAAACACATCCGCGATGCCTATCCCAAAGTGCGACCGCAAATTCAGGGCGACGCAGTGCGCGTGACGGCGAAAAGTCGGGATGAACTGCAAGCCGTGATTGCTTTCCTGAAACAGAAGGACTATCCGGTCGCGCTGCAATACATCAACTATCGCAGTTGATTCAGCATGGTATGAAATATAGTGATGTATATTGAAACAGTACGACTCCTGAAGATAAGGTACTTTAGTACCAAAAAGGTTGTTTCATCGCTCATGACTTTGAATTATGTAGTACCCTAACTTTAACTAGACTGATTCTGGCTGGTTTTCTGTCAGAATCAGGGGTGTTATGACACTGTTTGCTATTGAGGAAGAGTACCTTTCATGCCTGGGAACAGACAAATATTCAGCACAGCGATGAATGCCGCCGACCGTTCCCGCTGGGACAGCCAGTGGCCGGAGGCAGCAAAAGAGTATCAACGAGCGCTGGCTGAGTTCCCAGATGATGCGGCGGCGCGCGGCGGCCTCGGTTTTTGCTATATGCAAACCAAGCAGTGGCAGCAGGCGCTTGACGAGTATGAATATATACTCAAGCAGGACCCGAGTAACGTCATTGCTTTAAGTAAGACCGCCGAATTGTACGTAATTCTGAACAGGCGCGAAGACGCATACAGGGCGTATTTGCACCTTGCAGAGTTATATTCGCAGGCCGGGCAGGGCGTTCGTGCGGAAGCAACGTGGCAGAAGGCCGTTCAGTTGTCGCCGCATGAGCCCCAGCCCCACGAACGCCTCGCCAGCTACTATGCGGGGAAAAAAGATTTTGCGTTGCTGATCCGGGAGCGCCTGGCCGCCGCCCAGGGCTATCACTTACACAATGATAGGGCAGCGGCGCAGGCGCAATGCGAAGAAGTATTGCGCCTGGATGCGGCCAACGCGCAGGCACAACAACTGCTCTCTCTGTTGAGAGAACAGGCGCCGTCGTCAGGACCGCTACCACAGGGAACTCGTGGGCCCTCTGGCCCCCTGGACCAGGGTGGGAATATAGCAACTGGTATGGTTTTTAGCAGTAATTTTAGCGGAGGTAATACTGGCATCATGGGTAATATGGGTAGCGCGGGTAATTTTAGTGGGGGAGGCAATCCCGGACAGGCTCTTGCAGCAGGTATGGCGGGAGGCGGCATGCCGCCAACTCCTCGAAAACGTATTACGGCCAGCCAGGTTACAGGCGTACTCAGGCAGGCCCAGACCTTTCAAACCCAGGGGCGTTTCACCGATGCTATCGACCTCTGTGAGCAAATTATTGAGAGCGGCTTTGATCGACCAGATGCCCGTTACTTTTTGGGCTGGCTGTACCAGGAACAGAGACGCTGGGATGATGCCATTCGACAGTTTCAGACGCTCTTAAATGATCCCGACTATGCGCTTTCTTGCTACTACGCGCTCGGTCAGTGCTATCGCGCAAAGGGTGATTTGCGCACCGCGACCATGCATTTTGACGAGGCAGTGGATCGCGTGAATCTCGACGCTCTGACAGTTGAGGAGTCTGACCAGTTGGTGCAGCTCTGCCAGGAAGCGGCTGAGGCTCATCGTTTGCTAGGCGAGCAGGAGCAGGCTCTCACGGTCTACAATGCGCTGCTCGGTTTCTTACGCAGTCGCGGCTGGAATGACAAAGTTGCGCAGGTCGAGTTTATGCTCAAGCAGGTGCAGAATACGCCGCTGCCCCCGCGTCCGTCATCTACGCCACTGCCGCCGCCGCCTCAGGCTCCCCCACCACCCCAGCAGCCTGCAGCTCCCAGGCCGCCATCCGCGCCTCTGGCGCCAACGACAACCAACTCGTTGGGGGAGTTGCCAGATTGGTTGACGGGAATCTTGAACGATGCCGATAAAACGCAGGTAGCCAATAAACAGGCTGCTCAAGCCGCTCAACCTGTCGCGCCTCCACAACCGCCGGTAACAAATCAACCCACTATGGCGCCACCGCCCATGCCGGTCCCGGAGGTCTCTCCATCCTGGCTGACCGATGGCGCGCATCCTGCCAGCACAACGCGCATCCTGCCACCCGAACAGCAACCAACTAGCGCTGCGCCGCCTGTGCCAGCGCCAGTCCCGGCAGATCAGGCCGCGCCAGCGCAACCCACCGCCATAATGCCGCCAGCGCCGGTGGAGCAAGTTGCGCCGCCCGCGGTAGAGGCGCAGCCGGTCGTATCAACGCCGCCTGCTCAGCCCGTGCCTGCCCCGGTACCCGAACCAGCAGCTCTGACCATAGCGCCACCTCCAGAACAACAGGCCAGAGCAGCCAGCGCCGAAGATTTGCTCAGCCAGATCGCAGGCATCACGGGCAATGATGGGATATTCAAAAACGTGTCCGATACGCTGCTGGCCAGCACCTCTAACCTGCCGGAAAATGTGCGCGCGCAGGTGGTGCAGTCTATGCAGGACATCCAGCGCTATATCGATCATGGCCTGCTGACCCCGGCTACCGAGGAATGCTTGAAGGTCATCGATATCGCGCCGCAGTACCTGGATATCCACCAGGTGCTGTGTGAAATTTATGTGCGCCAGGGCAGAGTTGAGCAGGCCATCACCAAGTATGGCATCCTCATCGATACCTTTGTTGTCAATGGCCGTATCGATGACGCCATTGCCACCTACCGGCGTATTCTGCAACTGGAGCCAAATAACCTGACCTATCGCGTGCGCCTGATTAACCTGCTTGCGACACGCGGCAATAAAGAAGAGTTGTTGCGAGAGCGCAGCCTGGCCGCTGAGTCTTACCTGCGTCTTGGCTATATGGACCGGGCTCTGACCGAACTTGAGCAGGCTTTACAAGAGGCTCCGACCAGCGTACCCACTCGTTTGAACTATGCCCTGGCGCTGCAAAAGCTGGGGCGCTCCCAGCAGGCTGTGGCGGAGTACCAGCGCGTCCTGCAGGTGGATCCGCGCAATATCTCCGCTCTGGTGCGCTGGCATATCGCCATGATTACTGGCATTGGCTCAAATCGTGCCAACACGCTGGAAATCTTGAGTCGCATCCGCTGGCAACTGCGCGGCGAGGGCCAGAAAAACTACGAGACCGTGGTGCGCGAGTATAGCCAGGCCGCGGAAACCTATCCCAATAACGCCGATGTGCGTTTCGCGCAGGGGCAGATTCACCAGCAATCGGGCAACTATGAGCCTGCCATCGATGCTTACCAGGCCGCTATGCGCGATACTTCCTACGAGGTGTTGGCGCGTGCCAGCGCTGCTCAGTGCCTGCTGGCGCAGGGCAAACCCGAAGCAGCCATTCAGCAGCTTGAACAGGCCCTGCAAAGTGTGCGCAGCGGCTCGCGCGGACCTATCGATCCTAGCGTCTGGGCGGCACGCCCGCGCGAAGAGGGTGAGGAGCACCAGGCGCCGGAGGTGGAAATCTCTCTCATGCTGGCCAAAGCTTACGGGCGTATTGGCAAGCAAGAACAAATGCAGGCTATCCTGCGCCAGGTAAAGCAAACCACCACCTCTACCGACGAGGTAACATCTGCGCTGGCGGAAATCTCTGCTCGCCGGGGTGATATTGATGGTGCGCTGCAGGAATACGCCGACCTGGTGAGTTTCTATCGCGACAAACGCCAGACGGATAACGCTCTGAGTGTGCTGCGCGAGATGGTGCGCCTCTCTCCGCAAGACCCACGCGCTCATGCCGAACTGGGCGACATCTATATCGGTCGCGGTTTGCTGGAGGATGGTATCGCCGAACTGCGCCTGCTCGCCGACATTTACCTGCGGCAGAACAGGCTTGAAGCAGCCGGCGAGACGCTGCAGCGCCTCGGCAATATCTATGCCGAGATCGGCAATAACGACGACGCCTTCATGAACTTCCGCCGCGCCGTCGAGCTGATGCCCGGTGACATGGATTTGCTGCGCGAAGTGGTCAGCTTCTGCTGGCAGGCGGGCCGCGCGCGCGAGGCGACGCAGTACCAGCAGATCATCGCCCGCCATTACTATGAAACTCACCAGGTCAAAGAGTCGGTTGCCGCGCTGCAACAGCTTATCGCGATTGATCGCAGCAACTACGACGCATACGATATGCTCGGCCAGACCTACCAGTCCGTAGGCGAGTACGAGCAGGCCAGCCGCGTCTACAAGAACCTTGCGAAAGCCAACCCCGGCGGCTCAATTGCCAAAGAGCGCCTGGCAGAACTGCAAGAACTGCGCGCGCACACAGCATAATACCAGGGCGGGGGCAAGCCCCCGCCCAATAAGCGTCAAGTTAAGAAACTCCAAAATGGAATCAATGGCCGCGACTCGCGCCGCTCCCAGGGCGGGGGCAAGCCCCGCCCCTACTATATACGGTTGGGCGTTCCGTCCGTGTATAGTAGGGGCGACCCTCGCGG
>DATGGW010000227.1:0-4193 GCA_035308345.1 Ktedonobacteraceae bacterium
AGTCTTTTGTCGCGCTTGTGCGGCCTCCAGTTTTGCGCACAGCCGATTTTGCGCGGGAACTACCTGGTCGCCGCACGACCACAGTTTCTACCTCGCCTTCCTGCGGTTCCTCTGTCGGTTCCTCTGTGTGCGCTTCTTGCCCTATAATGATTGGTTGAGGTTCACGTTGCGCCTGTTTCGTGCCCTCAAATGATTCGTCCTCGGGCACGGCTGGCGCGCTCGGTTCTGTAGGGGCGCGATTTATTGTGTCCGCTGTATCCGCGTAGACATAGAAAGAAACCGTTTCTTCTTCACCCGCGGGCTCGGTTAACGGAGGCTCAGCTAAGGTCTCGGGTTCTTCGGTGATATATGGTGTAATGGGAGGAACGTACTCGTCCGCCGTTTCATCTGAAGGGACGCGATTTATCTCGTCCGCTAAAAATTCGTCTTGCGGAGTATCAACCGGCTCAAATGACATTGATGATATGGGTTGGACATTCTGAGACCAGCTGTGTCCACCCGGCACACCGATAGCTTCTCTGTGTCCAGTATCATCGCTTTCATCAGTCTCACCCGTCTGGACCTCCTGCTCCTGGTCTGTCCATGCCGTCGTGGTTGTGCGTATCGGGCGGCGCTGGCGTGCAGTCGAGCGCACATTTGGCACAACAGAAGCAGGCAATAAGGCATAATCGAAGATTACCTTGATGGTGCGAGTCTGTGCTTTGTTGGCGGCGGCCTTGAGGGCTTCCCGGAAGTTGGTCAGGGCGAAGCTGTGAGTAATCAACTTTTCGGGATGGAGCATGCCCTGCTCCATCAGATCGGCTGCGACGGCAAAGGTGGAGCGGCGCTGCCGCGTTCCTATAGGCCAGTTCTCTGTGCCGTGATTGACGCTGCCAATCAGGTTGACCTCCTGGTACCAGACAGGTGTCAAATCAATATACTTAAAGTGCAAGTCGAAGCCTACCATTACAATCGAGCCGCCCGCGCGCGTCCAGCGTAACGCATCGGCCAGCATGCGCTGCGTTCCGATAGTATCATAAATGGCATCATAGCCGCCCAGCAGCATCTTGTTTCCCAACATACCTGTGTAGAGCTTCGCCCCGGTAGCGCGTACCACGCTATTGTAAGTATCTTGCGGATAGAGAATGAAGTTTGCGCCCATGCGCGTAGCCTGTTCTACCTGGAAAGGATAACGCGCCATCACACTTATCGTTGTCTGTGGCGCGAGTGCGCGCATCACCTGCAAGACAAGCAGCCCTATCGTTCCCGCGCCGCTAATCAGTACATGATCGTCAGGCTTTGGCAAATGACGCAGAACCGCGTGTACTGCGACGGCGGTTGGTTCCAGCAGCACAGCCTGCTCATCGCTGAGTCCTCCTGGAACGCAGAACACTTGCTGCTCATGCAGCAACATTTCTTCGCTCCAGCCACCCCCTACCGGCACAGGACCTGCGAATTGCCCCTGCTCGCATAGATTGTAATTACCAGCAGCGCACGAACGACACATCGGCTGCGTGCCTGTCGTCACGCAATTCTGGCCGTATTGCAGCGCCACGCGATCGCCAACCCCCACCTGCGTTACATCTTCGCCCACCTCGATCACCTCACCCACTACCTCGTGGCCGGGATACAAACGTTTGTGCGCGGGCAGCGCGGCAAGCGCGAGACGAAAATCACCATCCGCGTGAATCAAATGCAGATCGCTGCCGCAAATGCCCGCCAGGCGATTGCGCACGCGCACCCAATTCCGCGCAGGCAACTGCTGCCGGGGAACATTGCGCACCTGCAGCGGCGAGAATGAAGAGAAGTAAGCTCCGCGCCAGAATCGTCCCAGCGCACGCGTAATAAACACCCGCCCCGGGCTGATCTCCATGCTAGATGTCCACATGGCCTGATCCTGCCTTTCTCAATGCTGGCTGTATGGCTCTCTATCGTATGTATCGCCCGCTATCGTAGGGGCGACCACAAGGGTCGCCCGCCCGCGCGGACCGGCGACACCATCTCGTAGAGGTAAACTGCGTTCAGGACATATTTCGTGCATCATCGTTCCATGCTGTATTGCTTTGTCTGTTGAGTGTATCATGCCTATCGATACGGGTCAATGCACATGGTACTTTGACCAAACCCATACCCTTTCTTGACCCTTTCTTGATCTGTCTCGTTTATAATGAAGATGTAAGGACGCGATTCATGGCGTCCAAAATAGCACTTTCTCCTATTCTCATGACTTTTCTGGAAAAGCGTATTAGAATAAACAAAATTTACATGTATCTGTGTCCATTCTAAAGGAGCGTAAATATGTTTATTAGTAGACGTATGCTAATTATTATTGGCGTGGTAGGAGTATTACTCTTAGGCGCATTAGGCTTCGCTTTCGCCTTTCTTCTCTCACAAGCGAATGCCTCATCATCCGCTGCGACTTCTACGCCAACAGTCATCTCCACAACTCCCAATCCAGGCAAAACCAATCGCGCCTGCGCCCTGGGCATCGTCCAATCTATAGACAGCCAGAACCAGGCATTTGTCGTTTCAGAGTCAAAAGGCAAAAAAACAGTTACTATCACTGTCAATGCCCAGACGGCCTTTCACAAACGCGGCGATGCCAAATTCTCCTTCACCAGCCTGGCAGTAGGCCAACAAGTGCGCGTTACC
The DNA here is from genome assembly GCA_035308345.1 of Ktedonobacteraceae bacterium. Classification (GTDB taxonomy): domain Bacteria; phylum Chloroflexota; class Ktedonobacteria; order Ktedonobacterales; family Ktedonobacteraceae; genus CF-113. Next base: position 2,632 of record DATGGW010000227.1, read on the forward strand.
TCCCAGGGCGTGTGTGATAAAACGGCATCAACCTTTGCGGCCCAGTCAATCACCGTGGTCGTGTCTGCGCTCCCCGCGGCAAGCCCCACTCCCACCGCCTCACTAACTCCCGCGGCATAGGATGCCGACCATAAAGCATGGCGACCACAAGGGCATTGGTAGTAAGTATTTCATTTGTCGAGTTGCAGGCAGGCAGAAAATGGAGGAGAATCTTTTCATCTGATTGACTTGAAAGTTCAAGGTGAAAGGAATCTCCTGCTATGCATAATAGCGTATCAACACAAGCCCTGCCCGCTGTCTCGTGTGACCAGGTGCGTGAGCAGCTGAACAACGCCCTGCTCCGGCTCTCGGGTGAGCCAGCCACCAGGGGAGAGCCTGTCACCGCCGCGAAGTCCCGTCGGGGCCGTCCCCTGGAGCTAGCCAGCGCTCATCTCTGGCTGGGACTGCTGTGGGCGGTGCTCGAGGGGCTGGGCGGCTACCACGCCCTGGCCCGGTCTCTGGCGACGCATGCCGTGGGCCGCTTTGCCCCGGTGAGCCTCACGGCGAGTGCGCTGCTGCAGCGCCTGCAACAGGCCGGTCTGGCCCCGCTGCACACCCTGTTTGCTACGCTGGGAACCTGCCTGCAGGACATGGTGTCGGCCCCGGCCTGTGAGCTCGCTCCCTTTGCCAGCCGCATCGTGGCTTTGGATGAAACCAAGCTGGATGCGGTGGTGCGCCGCCTGCCAGGGCCTCGCCAACAGCGGGGAGGCGACCCGGCCTTGCTAGCCGGCAAGCTGGCCGCCCTCTTCGATATTCGCCAGCAACGCTGGCTGCGCGTGCAGTATGTCAGCGACGCCCTGCGCAACTGCAAGCTGGAAGCTCTGGCTCTCATCGACGACCTGCCCTGGCACAGCCTGCTGCTCTTTGATCTGGGCTACTTCAGCTTCCCCTGGTTTGACTACTTGAGCGAGCGCGGCTACTATTGGATCAGTCGCTACCGCGAGAAGACCTGCTACCAGCTGCTGCATGTCTACTATCAGCACGGGGTGAGCCTGGATGCGCTGGTCTGGCTCGGCTCGGCCCATGGGCCGCGTGCCGGTCACGCGGTGCGCCTGGTGCGCTTTGGCGATGGCAAGCAGCTACGCCTGTACCTGACCAACGTGCGCGACCCGCTGCAACTGCCCCTGGGCGATATCGCCCGCTTGTATGCGCGGCGCTGGGATATCGAACTGGCCTTTTTGACCATCAAAGAGCTCTTCGGCCTGCACCACTGGTGGAGCAGTCAACTCCCTCTCATCTTGCAGCAGATCGCCGTTGTGCTGCTGCTGGCGCAAGTGGTGCAAGCTTTGCGCTTGCGCATCGCCGCTCAGGCCGACTGTGACCCCTTTGACGTCTCGCTGCCTCTGCTGGTCAAGCAGCTGCCTCACCTGCTGCGCGCCCGACTTGACCCGGTGGAGTGGGTGCTCACTCACGGCCACACGCAGCGCGTCTTGCGTCCTTCTCGCCGTTTCCAGGTCGTCGCTCCCCTCATCCCCGCCGCGCAAATCCAGCCCCTGCCTCCCGACTTGCTCTTGATCCGCCTC
>DATGGW010000228.1:0-11481 GCA_035308345.1 Ktedonobacteraceae bacterium
ATAAACTTCGCGTCTGCCTCTGGATTGCGTGGGACGGAGTGCATAGGACCTCTCTTTCAGAAGGCAACTGGCCTTCTCAGCCGAAATAGTGAGACACTTCCCATCGCTCTTATAGATGAACGGAAAGAAGATTTTTCCAACGCGGTGAACAGTCCTTGCTAGCAATAATTCACAAACCCTGTCGTTTCTCATAATAGTACGAGAAGTTCCCCGGATACAATTTCACATACCCTCCAGGCTCAATCGCCACGATCTTATTCACGATCTTGTCGAGGAAGTAGCGATCATGCGATACCGCCAGAATCGTACCCTCGAACTCTTGCAGCGCGGCTTCCAGCACTTCGACCGAGGCGATATCCAGGTTGTTGGTTGGCTCGTCCAACAGCAGGAAATTGGCGTCGGTCAGCGCCAGGCGCGCCAGTTGCAGGCGGCTCTTCTCGCCGCCGCTCAAACGCTGGATGGGCGTGCGGATATCGTCGTAAGCGAAGAGCAGGCCGCTCAAGAAAGCGATAGCCTGCGGCTCGCTCATGGGCTTGATGCGGCGCACGAAGTCGAGCGGCGTGCTGTCGAATGGCAGCGTTTCCTGCTCCTGGGCATAGTAGCCTGCGACCACGCTGGCCCCAATCTTGACGCTGCCGCTATCGGCGGGCAGCAAGTCCAGCATGGTTCTAAGCAGCGTAGTTTTGCCGCTGCCGTTGGCCCCCACGATGCCGACGCGCTCGCCGTACAGGATGGTCAGGTCAAAGGGCCGGAAGAGCGTGTGTCCGGCATACGATTTGCTGAGGCCCTGGACCTCCAACACTTTCTTGCCGCTGCGGTCAGCATCCAGGTTAACCTTGATTTTGTCGCGTATCATAATGGGCTTGTTGACGCCCTCGCGTTTAATGCGCTCGATACGTTTGAGCGTATCTTCTGCCCTGGCAGCGAACTTATCGTTGGTTTTAGACCAGCCCTGGTACTGCCGCCAGACACCTTCCAGGCGTTTAATTTCGTCCTGCTGCCGCGTATACAGTTCGTATTGCTTCTGCAGGCGGCGCTGGCGTTCCTCGAAGTAGTAGCTATAGTTGCCCGCGTAGGACGAGATGCGCCCGTCCTCAAGCTCGAAGATTTTCTTGACGGCGTGATCGAGCAGCAGGCGATCATGCGAGATTATCAGCACAGCGCCGGGATAGCTCTGGATGTATTGCTCCAGCCACACCTTCGCTTCGAGGTCAAGATGGTTATCCGGCTCGTCGAGCAGCAGTAGATCGGGCATAGCGATAAGGATGCGCGCCAGGTTGACCAGCTTCTTTTCGCCACCGCTCAGCGAACCTACCTCGATATCGTACCAGGCGGGTCCGAAGCCCAGTCCATGCAGCACGGCCTCGACATCGTGTTTGACCGTGTAGCCGCCGGAAGCCTCGAAACGCTCCTGCGCTTTGCCATATTGATCGAGCACGCGCGCCAGTTCGCCTGCATCGGCGGCAATAGCCGGATCGGCCATACGCGCTTCAAGTTCGCTGAGCAGATCGGGCAGCTCGACCAGTTCCTGTGTGACCTCCGAAACAGCCTCGAATACAGTCTTGTGACTCTGGCCAGGATCGGCTTCCTGCGCGAGGTAGCCAATGGTCAGGTTGCGGCGGCGTGAGATGACCCCGCTGGTCGGGTCTTCCAACCCCGCCAGCAGCTTGAAAAGCGTGGATTTGCCTCCGCCATTCTCGCCCACCAGCCCGATGCGCTCGCCCTCCATGATTTCCAGGTCGATTGCGAGGAGGATAGGGTTGCCACCAAAATCTTTGCTCACTTTTGAAAAGTTCGCCAGTAACATTTAATTTTCTCCTTCAGAGAACTGCTGCAATGGCTATAAACAAGTAGAACATGGCGACATATGCAAAGCTGAGCAGAGAATGGCAAGATGGCGAGAACTGAAATGGGGGAGAGCAGGACAAGTTGAGAGAACATCCATTAGAGACGATCACTACTCTCGCAAGCTTTTCAAAACTTACTCAATAGAGTAGCAACGCTCCTGAGGAGCATTCAGACACCGGCGCCACTTTCCGCCGCATAAGCAAATGTGCCGGGCTTATGCGGCGGAAACATGCGCGATGTGTTTGTATGGATAATGATGACTCTTATTGTTCATACGCCAATGCTAACATGCAACCGATGAGCCTGTCAAGTATGGTTTTATCGCGTCCCAAAAAACTGTAACACCGATAATGTTACATATGCGGCGGTGCAAAAAATATATCCTTTACCTCACGTCCTATGATTACACTAGAGTTATGAAGAAGAGAGGATATTTACTCATGACTAATGCAGAAGTCAACGTTATCACAGGCGCTTTTAGTTATACTGGGAAGTACATCACGAGTCGCCTGCTGGCGATGGGGAAAGAGGTGCGCACGCTGACGGGCCATTCCAACAATTCAAATCCGTTTGGTAAGCAAGTGCGCGTCTACCCTTTCAACTTTGATAAGCCGGGCGAACTGGTCAAAAATTTGCAGGGCGCGACTACTCTCTATAATACCTACTGGATTCGCTTCTCGCATGGTACAAATACCTTTGAGCAAGCAATCAAGAACACACAAACTCTGATCCGTGCAGCTGTCGAAGCTGGCGTGCAGCGTATCGTGCATGTGAGCATCACCAACCCCGCTGAAACTTCGCGCCTGCCCTATTTCCGGGGTAAGGCCATGCTTGAACAGGATATTATTGCTTCCGGCTTATCTTATGCCATCATTCGCCCGACTGTTATTTTTGGTGACGAGGACATCCTCATCAATAATATCGCGTGGTGCCTGCGCCATTTTCCTGTGTTTCCTATCTTTGGTTCTGGCAATTATAGCTTGCAGCCGATTTATGTTGAAGACATGGCAGACCTAGTAGTCGATACCGGTCAAAAGCATGAGAATATGCTCATCGATGCGGTTGGCCCGGAAATCTTCACTTTCGAGCAATTGGTACGGCTGATTGCAGAAAAACTGCGCAAAAGAGTTATAATTACTCATGTCAATCCTGGAATTGCGTTTTACCTGGCGAAGTTGATCGAGCCATTCGTCGGCGATGTGCTGATTACGCGTGAGGAAGTACTTGGCTTGATGGCGAATTTATTGATCTCGCAACAGCAACCAACCGGGTATACCCATTTAAGCGATTGGTTAGACGAGCACAGCGCAACCGTTGGGACGAAATACGCTTCGGAGTTAGCGCGTCATTACAAATAATGGGAGCAGGATTCTATGAGCAGGGTACCGCATTTGTGCTTGCTTATCGATGAAGACACAGAATTGCGTTTGTACGAAGAACGTCACGCCCCGGAGTTGGCCAGGGTGATTGATGATAATCGCGCGCACCTGCGGCAATGGCTGCCCTGGCTGGATAACTCAACCACCGTCGAGCACAGCCTGGAGTTCATCAGGGGTTCTCTAAGACAGTTTGCCAACAATGAGGGCTTTCAAACTGGTATCTGGTACCAGGGCAAACTGGCGGGCGGCATTGGCTATCATACTATTGAATGGTCGAGCCACAAAGTAGAGATCGGTTACTGGCTGGCCGCATCAATGCAGGGTAAGGGCTTGATGACCAGGGCCACTAAAACACTGGTGACCTATGCTTTTCAGGAGTTGCATTTGAACAAGGTCGAGATACGATGCGCCACCGGCAATATGCGCAGTCGCGCTATTCCTGAACGCCTGGGCTTTACGCAGGAAGGCGTTATACGCGATGCAGGATGGCTCTATGACCATTTTATCGACCTGGTGGTCTATGGTATGTTGGCTCGTGAATGGCTGCCAGGGCGACTGCAAGAGTCACCCTGGTAATAATTCACAGATCTCTGATATTATGCAGTAGATCATATCGATTGCCGAAAATATGAGGTATAATGCTGCTAAAACGTAGGATTTTTCAGGGGGCGCAGTTACTTATGAGCCCGGAGAGCAGCTTAAAGCGCAGGTTAAACAATGTATAAATGGAAAACAGCACAAAAACACTTGACACTATTACCTGTGATATTCGTGGCAGGCATTATCGCACTTCTGGGACTCACGATGTCCGGGGGCGTTTCGCTAGCCTACACAAATGACATTCCCGGCGGCAATATTGCTGATCCCGTCATACGCGCCGTCGATATCGCTCAGCCTGCGGTGGTGCGCATCCTCACCCAGGTTGATGGGCGATTGACGGTGCAGTTTTCTTCAGGTAACGTCACTTTTCCGCAAGGCGGAAACAATGGTTATCCACTGGTGCTGTCGGGTACAGGCACCTTCATCAGCGCGCATGGCGATATCCTGACCGCCGATCATGTAGTAAGCCCACCGCGCGCCGACCTGGATCAATTCCTGCAACAGACGGCGGCGCAGGATGTGGCGAATTATATGAACGTGACGCTGCACGCCAATCCCCAGGTCACGCCTGACCAGGTGACCCAGGAACTGGCAAGCGGGCAGTTGAACTCCACCAGCCAATATGACACGCCGCTAAGCAGGGTGTACCTGAGCACCGCCTTTACCGGTCCATTGAGCGCGACCACTTTCCAGAGTATCCCCGCCAACGTGTTTGCGAATGTCGATCGTATCGAGGCGCAGAGTTCCGTTAATCAGAAAGATGTTGCTATTATCCACGTCAGCAATATGGATAATATGCCGATGGTGCAGCTTGGAGACTCTTCCGGCGTGCAGGCGCAGGACCAGTTGACGATCATCGGTTTTCCCGGCAATGGCGACGTAAGCGTTTTGCCCACGAACTTACTGACTTCTTCGGTGAATAGCGTCACCGTCAGTTCGATCAAGACCACCGATACAGGCGCACCCCTCATTCAAGTCGGTGGTAACGTTGAGCATGGCGATAGCGGCGGCCCGGCGTTGGATTCGGGTGGCAATGTAGTTGGTATTGTCAGCTTTGGTTCCAACCAGCCGGGCAACACCAGTTTCTTACAGGCTAGCATCAGCGCGCGCGCACTGGTGCAACAACTGGGCCTGAATACTACTCCTGGGTCATTTCAAAAGTTGTGGAGCCAGGCATTCAACGACTATGGTTCTACGACTGCTGGACACTGGCATAAGGCCGCGCAAGAGTTCCAACAGCTTGCCGCGAACTTTCCACAGTTCAAGGGAGTAACTCCCTTTCTCCAATATGCGCAGCAGCAGGCAAAAGCCGAGAAAGTGGCTGTAACACCCGTTGTGACTCCCGTGGCTGCCTCATCGTCGCCATCCCTGGCGAGCAACTGGCCGATTCTGGCTGCCGGCGTGGTACTTGTGCTGGTAATATTGCTCTTTGGAGTGGTGGTAGTCCGGCGTCGTGGCGCGAAACCCGCGCTGACGGCTGGCGACCAGAAATATAGGCCCCCGGTTAGCGCAGCGACGGCCTATCCATTTACGCCGACCGCTAATCCTGGCGTAAACCAGGCATCCTCTATGCCATCCCCGCCGCAGGCAAACCGACCGCAGCCACAAAATGGGTTGACAGCTTTCGGTGCGCCGTCGGCTCCGCCAGCACCCTACTGGCCAGCGCCATCTCAACCGGCAGCGCCGCTATCGCAGCCGCCCGCGTCCGCATCGCCAGGAATATCTAATGTTGCTGGCGAGCGAACGGATATCCTGGTACCCTGGCCTTGCGGCCATATGAACCGCCGCGTAGCGCATTTTTGCAGCGTGTGTGGAGAGCCTGCGCCAAAGCAGCCGCCTGTGCGAAGATACGAGCAATGATAGAGAAAGATTCGTCAGGCTCCCATAATATTGTAACCGGCATCTACAAACATGATATCCCCGGTGATTGAGCGCGCCAGGGGGCCGCATAGGAAGAGCGCGGCGTCACCAACATCGCTCTGCTCGATGTTGCGGCGCAGTGGAGCTGCATTTTCGACATGCCCCCGGAAACTGGTGAAACCGGAAACACCGCGCGCGGCCAGAGTGTTGAGCGGCCCGGCTGAAATTGCATTGACACGGATATTGAACTCGCCCAGCTCAAAGGCCAGGTAACGCACGCTGCACTCCAGCGCGGCCTTGGCGACGGCCATTACATTGTATTTGGGCATCACGCGCTCGCTCGCCATGTAGGTCAGCGTCAACATGCTGCCCCCGCCGTTGGCCTGCATGAGAGGAACGGCACGCCGCGCCATCGCCACCAGCGAATAGGCGCTGATGTCCAGGGCCGTCTGGAAGCCGGCGCGCGTCGTCTGATAGAAAGGGTTCTCCAGTTCCTGTGGGGGGGCGAAGGCGACGGAATGGATAAAGACATCAAGTTTGCCGTCAAAGAGTTCCCCGGCTTTCGCGAACGCGGAGTCGATCTGCTCGTCGCTCTGCACATCACAGAGAATGGTGGGCGTATTGGGAATCTTCTCGGCCAGCTCCTTCACATATTTTTCCATGCGCTCCTGGTAGGTAAAGGCCATTTGCGCGCCTTCGCGAGCGAAAGCCTGCGCGATTGCCCAGCCGATTGAACGATGATTGGCTATGCCGGCAATGAGCACTTTTTTTCCTTCAAGTAGTGGCATGTCGAATGACTCCTCTCAGATTGTTGCTGTGTCTATTGTACGACATCTGGGCACAGTGTTACCGCTCCACAGGATAACGCCTCATCATCCATCCATTCATGCCATTCGCCAGGTTATGGACATTTTTCAGGCCGGCTACCAGGGCAATTTCAGAGGCGGATGCGCTGCGCTGCCCACTGGCACATACGAAGATCACCTCTTCATCGGCGGGGATGTTCAATTCTTTAAGCGCCTTGCCGAACGAGTAGATACCGTCGATGGGTACCAGCGTGGCCTCGGCTATATGCCCGCGATGCCACTCGTCCGCTTGCCGCACATCAATGACGCGCGCGCCTGCCTCGATCATCTGCTTTGCTTCGTCCGTGCCAATGGTTTTGTATGGAAGCGTCTCTTCTTCGTCATAAGCGGGCATTGTCGTTCTCCTTTTCTTTCTGCTCTGCGTCGTATTGTTCCAGCCAGAGACGGCCATAGGTAGTCGGGCTTATTACATATTCGTCGCCATAAAAAGCCATGGTGAGCAAGCCCTGGTCTTCCATATCACGAAAGTCGTCTGTGACCAGGAAATAGTGAGGCACAAGGCGCGCCATATCGCTTTCCGGCAATTGCTTCCAGATCAGCAGTTCGCGCATCACCGCCGCGAATTTGGGATGGCTATCGTCAATTGCTCGCATCGGCGCATTCCTCACTCCAAAAAAAAAATTTAGCTGATTTGTTGTTGCCAACAGTGTATCAAATCCAGGTATGAAGAGCAAGGGCAACTTCCCTTGTTCCAGGGCACCTCAAAAGTCGCTTGCATCGAGCATGGCGATCCCTTGCGGTCGCCATGAAGCAGACTTTTAAATCGCCCTTCCCTTGTCCCTACGCTATTCCAGGTGCTATAAAGTGGGTGATACAGCTTTAAACCATAGCAGAGGAGGCACATCAATGATGCCCGATCCATCACAACCGCGTATCCAGGCCAATATGGTCATCCGTAACATTGGGCAGCTTGTCACCGTCGCTCAGCAGCCTTTTGTGGGGGCATCTGGCCCATTACAGGTCATCGATAATGCGGCAGTTGCTATGCATGACGGCATCATCGTGTGGATAGGTCACGATGGTGATAAAGAACCAATGTTCCAGCATGACGCAGGTTCTCTTGCGAGCTCAAGCGAAATCGTCACCGTTGATGCGCAGGGTATGGTTGTTACCCCTGGCCTGGTGGATGCGCATACCCACCTGGTTTTTGCGGGCGACCGGGCTGAAGAGTTCCACCTGCGCCGCCGGGGCGTGAGCTATGGCGAACTACTCGCCCAGGGGCGCGGTATCCTGACAACTATGCAGGCCACACGCGGCGCGGATATTCAAACCCTGACAGAACTGGCAACCGCCCGACTGAATACGATGCGCCAGCACGGAACGACAACGGTTGAGGTAAAAACAGGTTACGGGCTGAATAAAGCCACGGAAGAAATATGCCTGCGCGTCATCAACAACCTCAATGCGTTAGAGACAAGTCCAGCGTATGACTACAGGCGCGTGCGCGTGGTGCCGACGTTCCTGGGCGCGCACAGCGTCCCGCCGGAGTACCGCTCCAGGCGTGAAGCTTATGTCGATCTGGTAGTAGATGATATGCTGCCAGCGTTTGCCGGGCTGGCGCGTTTCTGCGATGTATTTTGTGAGCGCGAGGCCTTCACGCTGGAAGAGAGCCGCCGCATTCTGACACGCGCCAAAGAACTGGGATACCTGCTGAAAATCCACGCCGATCAATTGAGCGCATCGGGCGGCGCGCAGTTGGCGGCGGAACTGGGTGCGACATCCGCCGACCACCTCGATTTTGCCAGCGAAGCTGACCTGGATGCTATGCGCGAGGCCGGTGTAGTGGCAACGCTGCTGCCCGGCTGCTCCTATACCCTGCGCAGTCCCTATCCACCTGCGCGGCGTCTGCTCGAACGCGGGCTGCGTGTAGCGCTGGCGACCGATTTTAATCCAGGCACCTCGTACTGCGAAAACATGCAGATGATGCTGGGCCTGGCAATGTCAGCTATGGGCATGACGCTGGAAGAGGCGCTGACGGCGGCCACCATCAACGGGGCGCGCGCCCTGGCTCTGCACGAGCAGACGGGCAGCATCGAGGTGGGCAAACGCGGCGAGCTGGCTTTCTGGTCGATTAACGACTATCACGAGATCGGCTACCACTTCGGCGTGAACCTGGTGCAATCTGTACTGGTAGCGTCGTAATGGCTTCGACGCTTGCCAACGAAAGCCAGTTTGTTGTCGATTTGCTGATGACGCTGCGCAGCGAGAAATTTAGCCCGGCGGCCTGGTTGCATTTTATCGCTCGTTCGTGGGAAATGTCGTGCCGCACTGCCAGCGATAATCCCACCCTCAAGCGTTCATGGCGGCGCCTCAGCCTCGTGCTCTGCTCACTGGTAGTGGCGATGTTAGCGGCCAGTTTTGTGTTAGAGGGGCCAACCTTCGCGCTGCGCCTCTTGCCTGGCTTCCTGTTTTGTGCTGCGTGGCAAATCAACGATCTCTTCTGGCACCTGGGCTTGAACCGCCATGCTCGGACGGGCGCATTGCTGCCCGCCCTCGGCATAGCCAACTTTTGCACTCAGTTACGCGGACTGGCTGCATCATTCCTGCTGGGCAGGCTTGTGGGCGGGATACCAACACCCACTGAACTGATCTTGCTGGCTTTTCTATGCGGCATCATCACCGATATGCTGGATGGGCAAATTGCGCGGCGTACTCATACGCAGAGCAAACTGGGTCAGATAATCGATGGCGAAGCGGACTTTTGCCTTTACCTGGCCGTGACGGTAATGCTCATCCAGAACGGCATCCTTCCATTGTGGCTGGGAATGATCATGCTGGCGCGTTTTCTCCTGCCGCTTCTGGCCGCCTTAGTCAGCTATTTTTTATTCGCTCACCCGGTGCGTTTCGGCTCGACCGCCTGGGGCAAATATGCCGGGCTGGCGCAATGTCTCTATTTTCTGGTGCTGCTTGCGCCATCTCAACTGGCTATTATCAATCGCCTGGTCAATCTTCCATTGCTCATTGTCACGCTGGTATTACTGGTAGCCGCACCGATTGCGCCGATTGTGGTAAATGTACATGATCTGTAAGGATACACTGCATCGTCCAATCTGCTACAATTTACACAGGAGGCATGGTAGCCAGAAAGGAAGCTTCTCTGATGAAGACTGAACATGCTTATGAACAACCCGGACAAGTCACGCTCGATGGGCAGGCGCTGACGACTCCGGAGGTCATTGCGGTGGCCCGCTTTTATGCTCCGGTTGCGCTGGGCAGTGAAGCTGTGGCACGTATTCAGGCCGCGCGCGCCGTAATCGATACATTGGCGGCCGAGGAACGCAAGGTCTATGGCGTGACCACCGGCTTTGGCCACCTGAGCCGCGTGCGTATCAGGCTCGATCAGTTGACCGAGTTACAGCATAACCTGCTGCGCAGCCACGCGGCTGGCGTAGGCGAACCATTGAGCGAAGAGGTGACACGCGCAATGATGTTATTGTTGGCGGCGAGCCTGGCGCGTGGTCATTCTGGCGTGCGAGTCGATGTGGCGCAACTGCTGATAGCCATGCTCAACGCGCATATCTATCCGCTAGTTCCTTCGCGTGGTTCAGTGGGAGCAAGTGGCGATCTCGCTCCCCTGGCGCATCTCGGCTTGACGTTGATCGGTGAAGGCGAGGCTGTAGTCGCGGGACAGCGTCTTAGCGGTTCGGAGGCGCTGAAGCGCGCCGGACTTGCGCCAATTTCACTGCATGCCAAAGAAGGATTGGCGCTCATTAACGGCACTCACCTCATGGAAGCTATTGCGGTGCTTGCCCTGTATGATGCGCAAGTGCTGCTGCGCGCGGCGGAAGTAGCCTGCGCTATGAGCATCGAGGGTTTGATGGGCAGCCACGTACCATTGGATGAACGCATACACAGGCGCAGGGGACAGGTTGGCCAGCAGATCAGCGCGGCGCGCCTGCGCAGGCTGGTCGCCAATAGCGAGATCAATGTCAGCCATGCCGACTGTCCCAGGGTGCAGGACCCCTACACCATGCGCTGCGCTCCCCAGGTGTTTGGCGCGGTGCGCGATGCCCTGGATTACTGCGCGAGCATTTTCGAGCGCGAGCTGGGCGCCGTGACCGATAATCCACTGGTGTTCCCCGGCGAGGGAGATGTGCTGAGCGGCGGCAACTTTCACGGGCAGCCGCTGGCACTGGCGTTGGATTTTATGGCAATCGCCCTGGCGCAACTTGCGAGTTTCTCCGAGCGGCGAATCTTTAACCTGATGGGGCCGCATGACTGGGATGAAGGAGGCGCGCCGCTTTTCCTGACGCCCAATCCTGGCTTGAACTCCGGTTTTATGATCGCCCAGTACGTAGCAGCTTCGCTGGTCAACGAAATCAAGTTGCTGGCGCATCCCGCCAGCATTGATTCAATCCCTACCTCGGCAGGCATGGAAGACTTCAATAGTATGGGTGCGACCAGCGCGCACAAACTGCTGCGCGTAATTGAACAGGCGCAGCAGGTGGTCGCAATCGAATTGATGTGCGCCGCGCAAATGCTTGAATTTCGCAAGCCGTTGAAACCCGGCTCCGGGGTGCAGCAGGCTTATGAAATCGCGCGTTCCTACGTAGCGAAACTAGATCAGGATCGCACGCTGGCTCCTGACATCAATGTCCTGACCCAGGCCATCCATGCCGGAGCATTCGAGGTGATCGCATAGTCACTCGACGTTTCACGTGAAACATTTTTATTGTGGAACGCGTGAATCGTCTTGATAGTTATATGTTTCACGTGAAACATTGCTCGGGTATGCAGTTCAAATTTTCGCATCGAGTCTGTGGGATCTAGGGCGGGGACAAGCCCATGCCCAATAGGCGTCAAGTTAAGAAACTCCAAAATGGAATCAATGGCCGCGACTCGCGCCGCTCCCAGGGCGGGGGCAAGCCCCGCCCCTACTATATACGGTTGGGCGTTCCGTCCGTGTATAGTAGGGGCGACCCTCGCGG
>DATGGW010000229.1:0-5380 GCA_035308345.1 Ktedonobacteraceae bacterium
ATTGTACTTAGTTTGTAAATCGAGTAGGAGCAAATTGCAATGTCTGACACGTATACAACAGGTTTATATCGTTCGATTCACGCACAGCCCCAGGCCATGCGTTCCTTGCTTGATGATTGGGATGGGCCATCCCAGGCGGCTCAACTGCTGTCACAGGCCGGACGTATTTTGCTGGCCGGGATCGGCACCAGCTTTCATGCAGCCACAGTTGGAGAATACCTGCTGCGCTATGCCGGGATCGATGCGTGGGCGCTGCGCTCCTTCGAGTTTGTGCATTATCCCCGGCCTCTGCGCGCCGATGACGGGGTCATCGTCGTAAGTCACCGCGGCAGCAAATTGCACGGAAACCTGGCCTTGCAGCGTGCCATTGCCAGCGGAGTACGCACCGTAGGCATTACCGGGCAGAACTCGAAGATGCAGGACGCACAAATCACACTCGAAACCGTCGAGCAGGACCCATCCTCGACGCACTCCATCAGCTACGTAGGCGCATTGACTCGCCTGGCTCAGATCGTCGCGCGCCTGGCAGCACTCAATGGGCGCGCGAACGAGGCGAAAGCGCTGGAGCAGGGTTTGGCGCAGCTACCGGCAGCTATGGAAGATATCCTCGCGCGCGAAGATGAGGTGCGCCAAGTTGCTGATGAGGCTGTGGCACACGCGCGACGCCTGTATTACATTGGCGCTGGCCCAAACGCCGTGACCGGGCCAGAAGGCGCGCTCAAAGCCAAAGAAGCATCTTATGTGACGGCTGAAGGCTTCGAGCTGGAACAGGCCATTCACGGACCGCAGGTAGCCTTCGAGGTGGAAGACATCCTCATCCCTATCAGCGTGCGCGGCGCGGCGCAATCACGCATGGCTGATTTCTTATTGGCATCAAGCGAAATCGGCCCGCGCTTATGGTTGATCGGCGAGGCTCCAACAGCAGAGACGGCAGCGCTTTTTGACGGCGATAGGTGGAAACGCTTTTCGCTGAATTACAGCGTCGACCTGCCGGAAGAATTGACACCCCTGCTGACTGTGCTGCCCTTACAACTGCTCGCCGATTTCCTGGCGACTGCCCGCGGCACGAATGCTGACAGCTTTCGCGCCGACCAGGAAGCCTATAAGCGCGCAGGTACGCGTTTCCGCATTTAATTATAATCAACACCCCTTTAGCGTAGTCATTGTAGGGGCGGGGGAGGAGTAGTCGTGGGGTGGAGACCCTGGCGGTCGCCCTCCATCCCATTATTCCTGCGGTCGTCCTCCGTCCCATTATTCCTGCGGTTGCCTTGCGTCTCATTACTTGCGGTCGCCCTCTACCCCAAAAACAAATTATGATATACTATGACACAAGAGAGTGATCTCCCCGTTTGTCTATCGCATATGCAGGAGGTGTATTGCATGGCCGCTAGCTTCGGAATTCCCCAGATTGTTGATTACCTGGCTCACATGGGCTTGCGTATCGCTTCCATCAATCAAGAGGAAGAGACCGTCGAACTGGCTTTTCATGCCTCACATGGACAATGGCGTATGGTTATTGGGTTTCAGCATAGCGACGAAGCGCGCAAATTGATCCTGGTCGTGCCGCACATCAGTGGAGTGACTGCTCGCAAGCGGCTGGAATGCCTCGAGGCGTTGATGGCGGTAAATTATCGCATCACCATGGGTAAATTTGGCCTTGACCTGGATGATGGCGAAATTCGCCTGGAGGAGGCTGTGCCTCTTGCCAACGAGAGTATATCACTCGCTCAGTTTCAACTGGTCTTCGGAACATTGATGCAGACGGTTACTACCTATTATAGCCTGATCCCGCGCATCCTTTACGGCAACCTCACTACACAGGAGGCGCTGAATGCCTGCGAAGAGGAGTTTTTGCAGGGGCTTGAAACGACGATGCCGCGCAGCGAAGCTAAAGAAGATGACGTATCAGAGCCGTCGGCTACTCCCGCAGCGCAGCCCGAATTGAACGCGCGCGACATCCTGGCCGAAATTTCACGTATGCTCGATGAGAAGAAAGAGCAGGAATGAAGTCTGCCACCCCTAAAGCGGCTTTTTGCTTGCGGAATAGTGACCGTTTTGCCTGGCTCGTGAATGCATATCCTGCTCGACTTTGTCGTCTGTATCCTTTTCCCCTGGCGATGAGCTTTCTTCCTCAACATCCGTCTGGCCCGTATTCAACTGGGTCCAGGTGTCGAGGGACTTCATATCCGGCCTCCTTCGCCTGAAATACCTCCTGTTGATCTCTATCACTGCCCAGGTAAGGATGAGGACGGCCACAATAAAGCCAACGTACTGCACAGCGCTGGAATTCATCGATATACTTACCTTTCTCATACAGGGGCTCTTTTGTTCTTCTCCATTCTAGCCACCAATAACTAAAGCGTCAAGATATACAGTAAGGAGACCCTGAAAATTCTTTTCCCATCAGCGGTCGGGGTGGGGAGAGAGGGGGGTTGCACCCGACCGCCACAAGAGGGTATGCTGGAGAAAGATAGGGGGTGAGAGAGCATATTAAGTTTTGAACTTGTGTTCTACAAAGTCTATTGTACTACGCAGCGCAAGTATTGTCAAGAGAAATTAGAACATATTTTCTAATACTGGCATGATACAATGGAGATCTGTTTCCTTGCGAAATGACCTGGAGGTATCGGGGCGTCCCATCAATGGGCGTCCCGTCGATCATAATAGTGAAGATGAGGTTTAGTATGGCAGATGTGCGACCACTGCAGGGTATACGCTATGTGAGTCAGAAAATTGGCGACCTGGCGGAGATAATCACACCTCCCTATGACGTAATTTCAGAAGAGGATCAGGCGCGCTACTACCAGCGCAGCCCTTATAATATTATCCGCCTGGAACTGGGACGTGACGAGGCACATGATACGTCCCTGAATAATCGTTATTCGCGCGCGGCGGCTACGCTGGCTGAATGGCGTTTGCAAGATATTCTACGCGAGGATACAACTCCTCGCTATTATTGTTACCAGCAGGTGTTTACCTACGCCGATCAAACCTACACACGCAGCAGTTTACTGGCCCGCGTGCGGCTGGAACCCTGGAGCGCGCGCGTCGTATTGCCTCATGAGCGTACCATGGCGAAACCTAAAAGCGACCGCTTAAAGCTAATGCAGGCGTGCGCGGCTAATCTAAGTCCGATTATGAGTCTCTACGACGACCCGCAGGGCCGCATGCGCAAATTGCTCGGCTCGTATGCAGCCAACGCAGAGATACAGGTAAGCGATGAAGTTCAGGAAGAACATCGTTTGCAACCGATCGCAGAGGAAGAACAGATAGCGCTTATCCAGAGTTTTTTCGCGGAACGTCCTCTCTATATCGCGGACGGCCATCATCGCTACGAAACCGCGCTTAACTATCGCGACGAGTTGCAGGCGATGCGTAAACGCCTGCATGCTGACGACGCCGTGAATTTTGTTTTGATGGCCCTGATCGATATAGACGATCCAGGTTTGCTTGTTTTGCCCACCCATCGCCTGATTTCAAATCTGGGGCAAGACGCGCTGGACGCATTAAACAGCCAGCAATTGGGGAAGTTCTTTACCGTGCGCGAACTGGCAATGGGGGGCTACCCACCCGAAGCACCGCTGCGGATGTTGGCACAGGCAGGGGAAGTCACACCTGCCTTTGTGATATGCGCAGCGGAGCAGAGCTGGTTAGTCAGCCTGAACGAGCAGGGCAGAGCCTATATGCAACAGAGCGGGCACAGCGCGGCCTGGAATGCTCTGGATGTTGCAGTAGCGCATACACTGGTGGTGGAGGAGTTGCTCGGGTTGGGCGCCGCCGATCTCACATCAGGGACGCACGTGCGCTATACTCGTGATGCGCGCCAGGCGTTGCAGGCGGTACAGCATGGTGAGGCGCAGGTAGCGCTGCTGCTCAACCCCACGCGCGTCAGGCAGGTTTGTGATGTCGCAGAGGCCGGTGATCTCATGCCACAGAAATCCACCTACTTTTATCCCAAATTGATAACAGGTTTGGTCATCAACCCCCTATGGTGACTTAAAAAACAAGGTCATCATCTTTTGAAAAGAGATCCAGTGGGAGCGAACCGTAAGAGCCTTTCTCAAAAACTTCTGTCATTAAGCGCAGCAGACCATTTTCCAGCGAGCGATGCATCATGGCGCGCAGGAATGACTGGTTTTGCGGGGGAACACCCGAGTCTGGATGCAAGCATGAAGCTACCGCACTCACCAATTGCGCGTCAACAGAGCGCTTGACCAGTTGGAAAAGCGCTCCCTGGCGGCGAAGGCGCGACTCGTAGAGCAAGCGCCACTGGTCGTCGATGACTTTCTCAAGCGCCTCGCTCACAATTGCTTCCAGCTCGCTGTTGCCAGCATCCGCTTTCTGCGCTCCTTTGCGTTTGCGACTGCGCGTTTTTGTAGCCATGCCGCCAAGATGAGAAGTATATGGACCGATGAATGGTCTGATATTATCAAATGGATCAAAAAACCACGAAGCAAATTCTGTCAGGTTATACAATTCTTGTCCGCTCTGTGCCAGCTCGGCTACTTCAAGATTGTATGGGCGAGCTTCCAGTATGGTCACTACCGGCGTAGGTTTCTTCACAGCATCGCCACTCTCGATAAGAGGTCGCCAGACAGCATAAGCTACAGGAACTTTATGCCGTGTGCGCTTGTTGGCAGCGCGGGCTTCGCTAATCACAGCGCGGCAATAATCTAAAGGCACCTGGAAGCTGTTGAAGCCCTGTTCTTCCATACTCTCGACCAGTTCCGTCCAGTGTTCGATCTCCATCTCATCTGTGCCGTAGCAATCTTTGATGCCCCAATCATCCTGGTATAGCACATTCACACCCTTTAACAGCCCATCCTCGCGCCTCCAGGACATGATAATCATTTGCGTTCCCGCTCCATCTACAAAGCTAACGCGCGCCTCAAAGAGGAGTTGTTGCTGTATCTGTAAAACCTCGGCCATCGCCGCATCTTCGGTGCCTGGACTGGAATGCATAGTCAGTCGACCCAGCGCCGCTCGCGCCTGCTGCTTCACCTGGCGGTTTGAGTGGTTGGCAAGCAAGTAATTGAGCGCGGGTATTGACTGGTAAGCGGCAATCGGCCCCAACTGCTTAAGCGACTCAATGGTTGCCAGCACTACTTTGTTAGACTGGTTTTCCAGCAGGGGGAGCAGCAATTTTGTGGCGCGGGGGTCCTGGCTCATACCCAGCCAGTTGATGAAACCCAGGCGGCGCTCCATCGGCATGCCAAGTACGTCTTCCAGTACAGACTCTACCCCCAGTTCGCTTCGTCCTACAAGTTCCAACAGGCGAATCTGCATCTGCAGCATGGCCGCCTCGGGATCATTGAGGTAGTCGATAATCCCATCATCCGCCATTTCCGATCCAAGCTCTTTAAGCACCGGCGCCAGCGTT
>DATGGW010000230.1:0-8637 GCA_035308345.1 Ktedonobacteraceae bacterium
CCCGCCGATAGCGACGGCGGTAATGCGCGTTTGCAGGCCCTGCTGAATCTCTATAATGCCTATCCTAAGACAGCGCCTTACGCAGCTTTGCTGGACACCACTGCCTTGAGCGCGCAGGATGGCTCGCGCCAGTTGCGCCAGGCGGATGCGACTTATCACCCCGCCGCCACCTATCCCAACGGGCCGTTCGCGGCGGGTCTCAAAATTCTGGCGGAAGCCATTGTACAGGACCTGGGGCTGCGCGTGGGCTATGTCACACTCGGCGGCTTTGATACACACGCCAACGAACAGGCGACCCACGACAATTTGATGACCACCCTTGCAAATGGACTCTCCGCCTTCTACAATGATCTTGCTGCGCATAGCAAAGCCGATAATGTGGTAGTGATGACATGGTCCGAGTTCGGGCGCCGCGTCGAAGAAAATGGCAGCCAGGGAACCGATCACGGCACAGCTGCGCCCATGTTCGTGCTGGGTAATCCCATCAACAAGGGCATCTTTGGCGAGCCGTCCAGCCTGAGCGACCTCGACCCGAATGGCAACCTGAAATATACCGTTGATTTTCGCTCCGTCTATGCCACCGTGCTGGATCGCTGGATGGGCGCTTCCTCGAAAGATGTGCTCGGCGCGGATTATGGCTCGCAGAATTTCTTGCCGCAGTAATAATCTGCTATAATATGTTCTGGCTACAAGTTTAACCAGGAGCATATGTATGCAGTCAGGCAAGATGCCATCAGCAGAACAGGTACCAGCGCCAACGCCGGTAAAGAAACGACCCTGGCTATCGCGCCGGGCGAAAATCGTGCTGGCGCTGGTAATTATTGGCATCGCCGTTGTCCTCGCATTTTTCGCGCCATCCGAAGGTGATTCAACGACTGCCACAGGAGATTCCCTGCCGGCCACCATTACCGTCACCAATCCTCTTGGCGCTCTGGCTGTCAACCAGGGGGTCGATTATGACCAGGTCCACATTACTGTGCAGAGAGTTACTCAGGCCAGCAAATTTTCCGATGATCCCAGGCCGGGGGGCGACTATACCATTCGCGTGCAGTTGCTTGCGCAGGGCAAGAAGGGGCAACAAAGCGCCATCGGCGTTGATTTTGCATCGCTTGTCCGTTTGCAGCTTGCCGGCGGGCAGATTATCGCACCGAAACTGGTGAACATATCGCCCTTGATCCTTCCCAATCAAGCGGCAAGCGGCTACATCGATTTTCCTGTCGCTGCGCCTGTCACCCTGTCGAGCCTGACCTTGCGCGTGGGGAATGGTATAACCCTGTCGTTGTAATGTCGCATCAATCTTCCTGGGGCGTACCAATCTGCTCAACGCGTTGCAGTACTTCAACCATCGTATCGTACCAGGGTGTATGCTGAGTGGGACGTGAGGTGGGGTAGTCGCCTGAAAGCGAGTAGCCGTTGTCGAGAATAAGCTGCTCTACTGTCAGGTAATACTCGACCAGTGCGCGTGCGCCATTGGCATGCGCGATGCAATCTTCCAGCAGCGCCTGCGCCTCCTCCAGCGTAGCCAGGCGTTGTTGCGCCTCCGCTAGCTGCTGTTGTGCGCGCCCCAGGAGTTCAGCAGTATCGGCCTGTTGATGGGCGCGGCGGCGCGGGCGTAACTCATCAACCGCGCCGCTCATAGCCTGCTGCAATGACAGCGCGGCTGTTCCTGCCTCGATAGTCGCCTCATCATGCCGGCGCGTGAGCCAGGCGCGCACCGCGTGGAGCCGCACCAGCACGTTCGCGCTGTCCGGCAGTCGCAGGTTATCATCAGATAGCAGCTCATCACTGCCGGTTTCTTCGTCTGTCGATCCGTTGAAAACTAATTCTTCATTTCCCATGCTTTTACAACCTATGTCTATTGCAACGTACTGCGCTCGCAAAGTTTAGCCGTCAAGATTTTTTACCCAAAAAGTACTGATGAGCATATCTTGATGTTTCTGCAATACGTGCCTTCACCCGTTTATTAATAACGATTATATGCGGCAAATGGGCTACAGAAGCGCGGTGACACATGTGGGATAGTATAGAAAAGAGCGTAAGATGCCGTATATGCATCCTTATACGGCACCAACAGAGCGCCGCGCATCTCTCCTCACGATGATGGGTAGGCTTGGGGATCAAGCAGACGCTGGAGGAGTATATTTGCCAACCACGCCTCGTAGCGATTGGGTTCCCACCCACACTCACTGACCAACATCCGATAGAGATCGTAGCTGGTCAGTGCCCATAGTTCATCCGTTGCCTCCTCGGGCTGGAGATCGTGACGTAATACCCTCCCAGTAGAGAGGTAGGTCACCAGCTGCTCTTGATGCTGCCGCCGACGCGCCTCGACCTGCTGAGCCACATCCGCCAGTTCAGGAGTAATGGCTGCTGCCCCCCGCAACAGATCAAACTCAGGAGCCAGAGTCTCATAGACTTGACGAGTGATCTGAGCAGCGAGTACCACTCGCTGTTGTGGGTCTGGGTCTGTTTGGAGACGTGTAAGCAGTTGTTGGTACCGTTTGCCAAAAGCAGAAGGACGCACAAGTTCAGCGAACACTCCACGCTTTGAGCCGAAGACGGCATTAACCGTCTTTGGAGAGAGTCGAGCAGCCTCGGCGATGGCATCCACAGTGGTGCCTGCGTAGCCTCTACTCAAAAAAAGGGTGCGAGCTGCGTCCAACATGCGCTGGCGAGTTTCTTGAGCCTGTTGTTTACGAATGTGCGAATGATACGGGCGCTTTTGCTGTTCAGATCCCACTGATTCGGTCATCGTCTTTCATCTCCCTTTGCATAGAGCTCCTTGACATCTTATTAGATATACTATATACTATCAAATAGCTACTACACTTGTCAATAGTAAAACATCTATCGGTTCCAAAAGAGAAAAAAGAAATGACGGTTTCCACCATGCAACTTGATCAACGATCAACATCTGCTTATCCCGCTTATCGTAAACTTCAGCATGCTTTTTTTGCTGTTTGCCTCATTCTAGGACCGTTTTTCATGATCCTGGAGGTGATTTTCAATCCATCCAGGAGTGCCGCGGGCAGCACTGGGAGCGCGGTTATCGCCGCTAACATAGCAGCCAATGCAGGAACGAACCTGTGGCATCTTCACTTCGGGATGCTTGCCTTATTCCTCTTCCCGTTTGGCACTCTGGGAATGACCATGCTCGCGATACGGCGCTCACCCTGGCTGGCGACCATCGGCGGCTTTCTGGCTCTGACAGGCCTTTTCGCGTTCATCGTGTTCGCGGGCCAGGAAGAACTGAGTTATCTGATGGCGCAGATGGGGGGCGGCGCGCAGCTAGTCGCCTTCTGGAACCGGTTCAATACGGATCCGCTAATGACTGCCTACCTGTACATTTTTATCATTGGTCACCTGATTGGCCCCATGCTTCTGGGGATCGCGCTTGGTCGGACACACATGATTCCCGCCTGGGCGGCCTGGGCCATTATCCTGCGTTCTCCGATCCAGGTCGTTGGCTTTCTCGCCCATACTGGCCTGTCGATAGAAATTGTCACATATGGACTCCTGCTTATTGGGAGCATTCCCGTCGCCCTTGCACTGCTGAAGTTCTCAGATACTGCCATAATAGAAAGAAGACTGTGACCGTTCGTTATATTATACAGGGTGGGGCTGATTGTTGAAGCCCCATGTACTTCCAGGTCCACGCTATGCTTATGGTGGAAGGGATGTTATAGGATATTTATCAGGTGATTAATATCTAGAGAAACGGCGTAATTGAAATGCCATCAGGGATGCTGCTCGCCCACATTGAGATATGGGTAGCGGAACTCGAACGAGAAGTACAGGCTTTTGAAGATGCGGTAGACGAGGTAGAGCTGGTGATGGACGAAGCCGAACGCACGCGCGCGCGCGGCGACGAAGAGGGACAAAATCGCCAGGAACAATGCCTGCGGCAGCTCGATGATGCGCTGCAAACAGCGGATCGTATTGCAGAGCTTGTGTGCGCAGCCAACGCGAACTTGCTCGATGCTATCGATGCCGCGCAGCAGATTATGCTGAATGAACATGTCATAGAGCCACCTCATCCATTTGAACAAATTGCTGGCGAGCTAGATCAATCATCGAGTAATGGAGCGCGGCCCAGGCACGGCTTAGCGCATGATCTCCAATCCATTGTCAAGGCAGAGCTTGTTTTGCCTGCTTCAGCCGCTGCGCAAAGCAAGGCAGAGGCGTCATCAATGGCGCCCCTGTCGCCCGGTGCAGTTATTTTGCAGGGCCGCTACCGTATCGCGCAATTGCTGCATGCAAGCCCGCGTGTCAATCTTTACCTGGGATACCGTCTTTCAGCGCATGATGGACAGCAGGCTGAGGTTGCCGCGCCTGCGCTTGTGGCAATCCGCGAACTGGCGCTCAACGGTCTCTCTCCAGAGGAACAACATCTGGTTACGCAGGCCGCTTTCGAGGAATTTGTGTCGCCGGTGATGTTTGGCTCTCCGCGCCTCCCTGGGGTTGGTGATCGCGTCTCTGTCGAGTGCGAACGTCATTATCTCATCATGCAGTTGCGCCCAACCAGGGGAACGCAGCGGGCCGTCGCGGTGCCGCTGGCCGAACTACTGCTGTCACACCGGCGCTGGCCTGGCTGGTTGAATATGGAGACCGCCCTGGAATGGGGTATGCAGCTCTGTCGTATCGTGGCTCGCCTGCACCGCAGGGGATGCATAATTGGCGACCTCGATCCCGCTACCATACTGGTTGATAATAATGGAGCGTCTAGCTGGGCTCCTGTGCTGCTGGTCTCGTGGCCACCAGCCCTGCAATTCTGGCCCGCCGGTTTTACCTGGGACGACTACGCGCGCATATTTCCTTTAGCCAGCGTTGCTAAAGACAACGTTTTTGCAGCGCCGGAGATGTTGCAAGGGTGGTGCGATCAACGTTCGGACGTCTATTCGCTGGGCGCGATTCTCTATTTGCTCTTCACGCGCTACGCGCCCGTCTCATCTGCGCTCAGACTGTCTTCAGAGGGTACACAGGGTTCCGCTTCTTTACATACTCAGGAAGGCATATTCCTGGTCCCGCCTCACCTGTTCAACAATCGTATCTCCTCCAGGCTGGAAACGATACTGACTCGCGCTCTCGCGCTCAATCCCGTGGATCGTTTCCCTACAGTTTTTGCGCTTGTCGAGGCTTTGGAGAGCATTGATGCTTTAACCGATTTTGCCGACCCATTTGATAGTCAACAACAGCGCACGCATCACGCCTCCAAAGTCACAAAGGTATTAGAGTGGGTGAGACACGAGGTAAACGACTGATAGCTCACCTGATACCCCTTGTGGGCGTCAGGGGGCGGCTTGAACTTTTTGCGCCCTGCTGAGTCGTTTACTGCGCACTATCAGGAAGATGCCTCCCGCGAGGCATAAAACAATCAACAAGCCAAGCAAAACCTGGGGCGTACCGAGAGGCAAACGCGGCAGCCACGCTGGCAGGTCATGCGCTGCCTGGTTATCTGCGACCGCCATCGGCGCTGTGCCGAAAGGAGCCAGGTGGATGATGCCCGACGAACTGACACCCAGGTCATACGTCACGGTGGTATTGGGCGCGTCCAGCGTCAGGTAGGTCAGCCAGCTATCAGGCCACACCCAACCCATGTTGCGGTCGGTGGACAGGTCATGGTACAGCGAGGAGTTCATTTGCTCCTGGAAGGCCAGGGTAAAGCCTTGCGCGTCGGGGATGCCGCTGCCTACCGATGACTGACCCAGGGCTGCGTTGAGATCGCTCGTATACACTGGTTGATCGGTGAGCATATAGAGATCAGCCTGCACCGGCTGCCCATCAAGCGCCAGCACTTCGAGCGGCACCCAGATGTGCGCGGTCTTCATGGTAATCAGGATGGGGGTTCCGTCGCCGCTTTGCTCTCCACGAGCCCTTGCCGCGCCGGTATCAAACTGCGCAGCCATGAAAATCGGGCTGCCCTTCGCGTAGATCAACAGATGGCTGGTGGTATCACCATTTAAAACGAAGCCATTGCTGGTGGCCCAATTTATCACTTCAGGCCCGCTGCCACGAATAACGGTGATGTTGAGAGCCTCGATCTTCACCCGCTCCAGCACGGCTGCAGAGGATGCTGCATGGATTTGATCGTCAAAGACGAGAGGTTGGGGATGCGTTTCGAGTTCAAGTCGTTGCAGCGTCCACGCACCGCCCTCTACAATATTCAAAGGAACAGCAGGTAATGGAACGATCCAGCCCAGCCGGGAAATATTTCCCTGGTATTGAAATGTAGTCAGGTAGTGTTCGTTTCCATTATGCCATGCTACCAGTGTGGTAGCGCGCGACAGGCGCACTTCTCCATCCGGGGCTACCAGCCCGCCGCACGCGAACGCGGATTGAGCTTGCAGAACAAAGAATGCAAGCGCGAATACAAGAATAGCAAAGCGTTTAAGCATCGTGGGTTTCCTCCTACCGAGTTTTTTCAGAACAGTCACCAACGATGACGATAGAGCCTTCAGAAAAGTTCCTTTTTCCACAACAAGCTGAGACCTCACAACATCCTTTACGTACTGGAATACCGTCCTCAAATGACCAGCAGATATTTGGAGATAATGCCTGTCACCCTGAGTCCTTCGCGGAGTTTACCCTTGAGCGAAGCGAAGGGCTCAGGATGACAGACAGGATCCCACTGCAGTCCACTCAGGGGAGTTCTCTCTCCAAACATCTGGGTGACCTGCTAGCCTCTGTCAACGTTCAGTGAAAATGTCACCGTAACTGTCCAGTGAGTTTGTCATCTTCAATCAGGCCGTCCCAGTGTACCGCGTCGCTCCCAGAAGTCAAGCGCATTGCGAGGCACGAGCAACTTGGCTTGACTTCTGGGAGCTGACGCGGTCAAGGACGGGTGCCTGATTGAAAGCCAAAAAAATGTGCCTTTTTTTTGCCTGACGCCCTGCTGAAGCTCACGAGGCCGCGGGCGGCTGTTTGGCCTGCTCCGGTGGTCCCGTCCAGACGCGCCACGGATGCGGCTGGGCCTGCCGCGAGGCAGAGCCGCTTGCCAGGTGGTCATCGGGCGCCTCCGCCGCGGCAGCGGACTGCTGCGGAGGCGTCTGCGTCGTCGCGCGGCGCAGACGTCCGCCGCGAGCGCGCAGTTGTGGTGCTTCCAGTGGCGCCTCCGTTGCCGCGAGTTGCTGCCCGCCATAGTGAATGGTGAGCGAGCCATCAAAGTGTTCATGCACCTCCACCGTCGCCTGGGCATAACTGCGCCGCTCTTGGCCTGGTAGCACCTGGATGCGTTGCGGGCCAAACTGCACCGTATTGTCCGCCGCGACGATACGCTCGTACTTGAAGCACAAGAGGCTCTCCAGCGAGAGGCCCGCCGGCAGCGGACGATAGGCAGTTCCCTCTTGGGCGGCAGGCACGGCGAACTGCGCGTTAAAGCGCGGTAGATACTGCGCCAGGAACTCGTTGGCCTGCTCGCCTGTACTAGCTCCCGCCAGGCGCAATTCGAGGACCAGCCGATCTTGCAGAGTGCCAAAGAGCCGCTCGACGCGCCCTTTGGCCTGCGGAGAGCGCGCGGCGATGGAGGTGATCTCCAATTCTTCCAGCAAGCGCCCGAACTGGCTGAGGGCGACCTGACCAGCCAACTGCTCGGAGAGCGAGTCGCTGTCCTGCATCGCTCGCCGTTTGGGAAAGATCTCGTGCCGATCATGATAGAAGGCCAGCGGCCGCCCGTAGCGCCGCACGAGCTGCTCCACCAGTTGAAAATAGCCGATGCGATCCTCCTGCTCGCGAAAAATGGCCGCTAGCACTTTGCCGGTGGCATCATCAATGGCGGCTAACAGGTGCAAGCGCGGCCCACGCTCTTGGAGCCAGGCATGCGGACTGCCATCAATCTGTACCAGCATCCCCTCCTGGGCATAGCGTTTGCGCCGCCGCCGGTGCTGGGGCCGTTTGCGTCCCGGCTCGGCAGGCCGCAGCGGCTGCACGATGCGGCGCACGCTGGCGCGAGAGACCACGATGCCCTCCCGCTCTTCCAATAAGTCGCGCAAGTGCTGGTAGTTGGCACCTGCATAGGTGGTCTGAGCCAGGCGCACAATGCGTTGGCGCGTCGGCTCGTCAATACGATGCTGAGGCGAACGTCCTCGATTGCCATGAACAAGAGCAGCGGCCCCTTCCTTTCGATAGGCCGCCAAGATGCGCTGCACCTGTCGCTTCGACAGTTTGAGGAGAGAGGCAGCTTCGGCTGTACTCAATTGTCCTTCAAGGATGCGATTCAACACCAGCACTCGTTTCTGTTCGTGAGTGTTCAATGTCAGTGTCTCCTGCATGGTGACATTTTCACTGAACACTTACCCTATGACAATATCACTGAACGCTAACAGTGACCTGCTAGCCTCTTGACAGAGCAATAGCGACGTGCTATATTACATAAATGTATAGCACATCGCTATATTCGACTTCGTAGTGACGTATGGTAACAGACCGATATCAAGTTCTGGTGCTTGAGCAAGGCATGGGCGCAACACGGCACTTCGGAGAGTAAGGAGTTGTATGGCAATGCCAGAATCAATTATTCACATCGAACACCTCTCCCGCTTCTTTGGCAGCGTCAAAGCGGTAGATGACCTCTCATTGGAGGTGCCTGCGGGCATCGTCTTTGGGTTTCTGGGACCCAATGGGGCAGGCAAAACCACGACC
>DATGGW010000231.1:0-3421 GCA_035308345.1 Ktedonobacteraceae bacterium
GTTCTGCTCGGTTTGGCGCAGGCGGCTTTCGGCATCTGCGCGCTGCACCTGGTAAGGACGGATACCGGCGGCATCCTCAAATAGTCCGCGGCGTTCCTCGGCGCGCAGGCTCAGGGCGGCATCGATCAACCCCTGTCCGACGACGGTATACGAATCATGGCCGATGCGCGCCTGCGCCAGCAGCAAAATAACATCCTTCAAACGCACTCTCTGTTTATTGATGAGGTATTCGTTCTCGCCCGAACGATAGCTGCGGCGCGTCACCGTGATCTCACTATACTCCGAGGGAACCCAGCCCGTGCTATTATCCAGCGTCAGCGAGACTTCAGCCATGCCAAGCGCGGCCTTACCTTGCCCGCCGGAAAAGATGATATCCTCACTTTTTTTGCCGCGCAACTGCCGCATACTCTGCTCGCCAAGCACCCAGCGCACCGCGTCCGCCACATTGGACTTACCCGCGCCATTTGGCCCCACGACAGCAGTGATGCCCGTGCTAAACTCCAACTGGGTGCGCGTGGCAAAGCTCTTGAACCCCAGCATCTCCAGGCGTTTAAGATACACTGTATTGTCAATCCTTTAACATGTCTCTATGATGTGGTTAGGATGATATCATAGTGTGGGGAATCCGTCGAGTAGCTTATCATCATCTAAGGGTTTAGTTGTCATGTTTTTCCTGTTTCATCTGCCAGTCCTCACAAAAACTCTGCTTACGTCCTTAGTAGCGATCCTTACTCTCATTGGTATCATGACTCGTCCTTTCCAGTGGAACGAGGCGCTCATAGCGCTGGCAGGAGCTGCTCTTCTCCTCGTCTCTGGGCTGCTTAGCCCCCTTGATGCTATCTCTACATTGCTTCATGAATGGAATACATTTTTCTTCTTTCTGGGCATGATGAGCCTTTCAGCGCTTGCTGAGGAGGCTGGCCTTTTTGATTGGCTGGCAGTACAAGCGGCGCGGCTTGCCAGAAACAGCGCCTCACTTCTCTACCTGAATATATTTCTACTGGGCAGTCTTATCTCGATGGTCCTCTCCAATGATGCAACGGCTTTGATCTTAACGCCTATTGTCTATGTTCTTATTACCAAACTCCGGCTTCCGGTCATACCGTTTCTTTTCGCCTGTACCTTTATTGCCGACACTGCCTCAATTCTCTTGCCCGTTAGCAACCCCATCAATATTATCATCACCTCACACTTTCCGCTCGATCTGTTTACATTCTTGCGGCTCTTATTCATACCAGGTCTCGTGGTTATCGGCATCAATATTGGCGCATTTTTCGTGCTTTACCGTCGCAAACTACACGGGCGCTTTGATATCAAGCGATTAACATCAGCAGAGGAATCAATCAGACATCCAGCCTATTTTCGCTATACGTGTATCGTGCTCATGCTGGTTGCTATTGCCTATGTCATTGCCTCAGCGACCCAGCTTCCATTATCACTTGTTGCTCTGAGCGGCGCTTTTTTGCTTCTGATAGGAGCTCTTTTCTGGAAACGAGCTGCTTTCAAACAGTTAGAAGGGCATATCTCGTGGTCAATTTTCGGCTTTATCGCAGGCATGTTTATTATCGTGCAGGCTGTAGAGACCACGGGATTGACGACGCAATTTGGGCAGTTGCTCCTCCATCTCTCAGGAAATACCGGCTTCGGCGCGGTCATGGTCGGGACGGTGGGATCAGCAATTGGAACAAATCTGATTAACAATGTGCCAATGGCGGTTGTGCTTACCTCCGCTCTTCATACTGTGCAACACGCTCCCCTGGCAATACAGCATGGCTTTATCGCGGCGAGCATCTTTGGCTGCGACCTGGGTCCAAATTTGACGACGGTTGGCTCACTGGCAACGGTGTTGTGGCTGCTCATCCTGCGACAGCGAGGTGTTAATGTTTCAGGGCTTGACTACTTTAAGGTCGGTATTATCGTTACGCCGCTCCTGCTGCTGGCCGGGGCATTGACTATCTGGCTGCTTCTGCTAATTTAGTGAGTAGTGAGTTATGAATGTTAATTCAGGAGGAAAACGATGAAAGTGCTCTGTTGCCTGGATGGTGTCAACAATGAACAGATCAGCGAGGCGGCAGCGATGCTCGCGGCGGCCGAACCGCTCACCTATGGACTTGTGTATGTGATTGATGTCGGGCCACGCGGGGAAATAGAGCGAACACGCGAACGCTTTATGAGGCGACCATCAGGCCCGCTCTCGCCTCGACATAGTCAGATGCAGCAGGCAGAGCAAGCATCCGCTCATGATATTCTCAACGAGGGACTTCGCTATTTCCCAGGCGCTGAAACCCTGCAGCGGGAAGGGCGACCGGAGCGCGAAATTGTGAATTGCGCAGCCGAATGGAATGCTGATGTGATCCTCATATTACCCCGCGCCGAGTACGGCGATAAACCGGCAATTGGCCCAAAATCTGTGGGACATGTTGCGCGCTTTGTGTTAGATCATGCTCCCTGCCCGGTGCTGCTTGCGCGTCCAGTCACACGAGAGCAGTTCCCCATGCCACGATAAATTCTGGGGTTATTCAGAAATGGTGACATTTTCACTGAACACTTAGCTTTTGACAATTTCACTGAACGCTAACACCCTTTTCGGAAAAAGGTTGACTAACTCGGCCAATTGTGCTATATTTCGTCCATGCAGACAAAAAAAACACCGGATGGACAGAAGCGCCCCTCCTTTATTGAGACGGCCAGGCGAGCGCAGCTCATCGAGTGCGCGATCGAGACGATTGCTACGCTGGGCTATGCCCAGGCCTCGCTGGCTCAAGTCGCCAGGCGGGCGAACATTAGCAAGAGCGTAATCACCTATTACTTCACCAGTAAGGAGGAGTTGCTCGAACAGGTCGTCACCGAGATCTACAGGGCTGCTGTGCAGGCCGTGACCCCGCAGATCGCTGAGCAACCGACGGCTCAGCTTCGGTTGCAAGCCTATATCCGATCGGCAGTTGACTATATTGGCAGCCACCGGATGCAGATGGTGGCCCTCCTGGAAATCGCCCTCAACTTTCGCACGGCGGACGGCAAGCTTCGCTACCGTGGAACCGAAGAGTGGATTCTGACCGCTTTAGAGGCCCTCTTGCGCCAGGGGCAAGAAGAAGGGGAGTTCAGAGCATTCGACCTGCATGTTATGGCGGTGACCATCAGACAGGCCATTGATGTGGTGGCACCCCTTCTCGCGACTCATCCAAATCTTGATACCGATTCATATGCGCAGGAACTGGTGACGCTGTTCGACCGGGCCACCCGCAAGGAATGAACGCTCTCATACTCTGAAAGGAGAAGTATGCCAGAATCAATTATTCACATCGAACACCTCTCCCGCTTCTTTGGCAGCGTCAAAGCGGTAGATGACCTCTCATTGGAGGTGCCTGCGGGCATCGTCTTTGGGTTTCTGGGACCCAATGGGGCAGGCAAAACCACGACC
>DATGGW010000232.1:0-5569 GCA_035308345.1 Ktedonobacteraceae bacterium
GATGCCGGAGGTGGCCGCCGCACAGGTGCTAACGTTGCTGCGCCAGGGCCACGTGGCAGCAGCCGCGCAACTGGCCAAGACGCACCATCTTCCGCTCGGCCAGGCGCGGGTCCACCTGGCGCAGGGCGACCCTTCCGCCGCCCTGGCGGTGCTCGCTCCCTGGCGAGCGCAGGTGGAGGACAGAGAGTGGGCAGATGAACGGCTCAAGGTTATGGTGCTCCAAGCGCTGGCGCTCCAGGCGGAGGGCGAACAGGACCAGGCCGTGCAACTGCTCCTGGATGCGCTGGTGCTAGCCGAGCCGGGCGGCTTCATCCGTCTCTTTGCCGATGAAGGTAGGCCGATGGCTCTCCTGTTGTCCCAGGCAGAGGCTTCTGGGAGGATGCCAGACTATATCGGGAAGCTGCTCGCAGTATTAAAAGCGGAGGAGCAGCAGAGCGCAGACGCCTCCCACAGGTCTTCTGTCCAGCCCCTGCTCGAGCCATTGAGCGAGCGCGAGTTAGAAGTCCTGCGCCTGATTGCTCAGGGACTCTCCAATCAGGAGATCAGCGAGCGGCTATACCTCGCCCTGGACACGGTAAAGGGACACAACCGGAAAATCTTCGGCAAACTTCAGGTCGAAAGGCGTACCGAAGCCGTTGCACGTGCCCGCGAGCTGGGTTTATTGTAGCTCCTCACTCACTCCTCCCACAAAACAACACCTCGAACAACACTTTCGTGTCTGGTGTGCATACTTTCATGAAGCTATGCTTCTGGTAGATCAAGCAAGTGGCACATGCGGAGATGAGCGGCCACAACACGAACCAGGCCATGCCAGGCAGGAAATGAACGAGCGAATTGAATTGAACATGGAGGAATACATGAAAGAACAAATTGGGGCCAGTATCGAGCCATCCTACTCACAACAACGGCCAGCTAATTCTCAGGTGACGAAAGGGATTGCAGGATTATCACCGCGTTTCAAGGCCAGGATAGCCGGGGTCTTTCAACTGCTCGAAGCACTCACGTCAGCAGGCGGCCAGGTGGTCATTCTCGGCGGGCTTGTGGTTGCTGGCAACGCTGCGGCTACTGCGGCCAATATCCTGGGGCACGAGCAGTTGTTTTGGCTGGGGTTCGCATCCTCCCTCGCTGGGGTTGCTTTCCATATCGCCTGGGCGCTGCTCTTCTATGAGTTGTTTAAGCCGGTGAACAGGAGTGTCTCTTTCCTCGCCCTGTGCGTCATTCTCGTGGGATGCGCGATGCAGGCTCTTAGCAGCCTCTTGTACCTTGTCCCCTTGCTCGTCTTGCAAGGGGGTAGCGCCTTGAGCGCATTTACGCCGCAACAGTTGCAGGCGCTGGCGCTCGTGTTTCTCAAATTGAATGCGCAAGCTTACGACATCTATCTGGTGTTCTTCGGATTGTGGTGCGTGCTGATCGGCTACCTCATTTTCCGATCGACCTTTCTGCCGCGCATTCTGGGAGTGCTGTTGGTGATTGATGGATTGGGTTGGATGCTCTATCTCTTACCGCCGCTCGCACAGCAGCTGTTCCCCTTGATTGCTGTCGCCGCCGGCCTGGCGGAATTCCCGCTAGAGATCTGGCTCATCGTGATGGGGGTGAACAACGAGCGCTGGAAAGAGCAGGCCGGCGCAACAGGAGAACTCCCTTGAAAGCCGCCGAATAGCCCGGTTGCCGAGGTAATACGAGCTACAAACAACTTTGAACGAAAGGAACAAACCATATGATGCCACAGGAAGAAATCAATGCAGCGAGCCAACGGCAGGCAAATCTGGAGTATGGGAGATACGAGGGAAATCAAACCTCATCTGCTCGCCACCACTATAGGTCATCGTATGAGCAAGGGGTGAGAGAAGAACAGTCTGGCAAAGTCTATCCCCTCCCGCGTGACAATGCGAATGTCCTGCGGTTCATACTGGTTGTGCTTGCACTGGGGCTGATCTTGCTTTTA
This sequence comes from Ktedonobacteraceae bacterium, assembly GCA_035308345.1. Taxonomy (GTDB): domain Bacteria; phylum Chloroflexota; class Ktedonobacteria; order Ktedonobacterales; family Ktedonobacteraceae; genus CF-113. The sequence goes on from DATGGW010000232.1 coordinate 1,946, forward strand.
GGTCTGCTCTTCATTTTTGTGATCGGCGGGACGACTGGGTGGGCGAGTTTAGCTGTAGTGTGTTTCGCTATCATGGTCATCACGGGTTTCGGACTCGAAAAGATTGGCTAAACCTTCATCTCGTAAAGCGTCAGAAACGATGGGAGAGGAGGCACAAAGCCGTGTCAAGCATTTTCGACTCATCAATTGATCCAGGTCAACCAATGATCTACAAGATCAGGCTCAAGGGCCACCTGGGTCACCATTGGACAGACTGGTTTGATGGCCTCACCATTACCCTTGAAGACAACGGCGAGACACTGCTGACCGGTGCGTTGGTCGATCAGGCGGCGCTACACGGATTGCTCAAAAAAGTGCGTGATGTAGGATTGCCACTAGTCTCGGTCATTGGCGTAAAGCCCGACCAGGCAGAGGCGTCAGAAACACCATCACGTACTATAGGATGAGTCAAGAAAGGATATGCAAAAGATGGTATTATCATCGACGCCACCGCACCGCTCGCGCGCGTCGTTGACGAGATCCTCCGTCATATAACACTGTAGAGCGGTATGCAACCTGAGTTCTGGAAAGGTTATATGATGGTTTTGAGGAAAGCCACTGTTTGATAGAACTATGCAAGGTCGCAAAATGTGTGGTCATTGTTAATCTCGGCGCTCAAGCTCATCGGGCGTTGGCCTTTGAAAGAAGGCAATCCATGGCTTCATCATTTCTTCGGGGATATAGAAACTTGATGGCGAAGACTGCGAATTTCTTGCCGTAAGCCGGTGCATTAACTCATCTGTCGGCACATCAAGATAGTGTACTTCGCTACTGGCCCTAAGTTCCTTCGCTCGAGAGCGATAGTCCTCCCGTTCCTCGCGCGCCCAAAAACCGAAATCGAGTATTACGTTCATTCCCAATTCAAGCGCTCTACTGGCTATGTTCCAAAGCATCATCTCAATGAGATTGTGCCTGGCGTCATGTTCCAGTTCCTCAGCATCTTGACCAAACAGATGTATATGCCATTCATCAAGTGTCAGTCGAAAGGCAAATTGTTCACGCTCAAGTTTTTTTGCAAGTGTCGTTTTTCCCGAACAGGGAAGTCCCACCATTAAATGGAGCGTTGCCACAGTGACTTCTCCCAGTTTTTCTATTATGAACCGCCTAAGAATTATAGAACATGAGTTAGGGAAAGAGAAAAGCTACCTGACGGGAAACGGGGTATCTTTTGGTTAGCCAACCCACTTCGCACAAGGGGGTCGCCGCCACTCCGTGGATCAGCCGCCAGGCATGGGTAGGGTCTTCGGGTAGAGCGTACGTCCCGGTGGGAATGCACAGGGCGCTGGACTCGGCAATTGGTTTGCCCAGGAGGTCGACCAGGGCGTTACGAATGCTGTGATTGCTGATGCCAGCCGAGGTGAGCAGAAATTTCATGATGCCTCTCTTTGCTGATTGAATAGAACATTTATCTACTCCAAAAGTACCTGATAGACAACCAAATGGCAAGATTTTATTAGTAAATAGCGCGAAGGTTCGACGATTTTTGAGGTGAAAGGAAACACCGATGGTATCTACTCATATAGTCTATTAACTCTAGTTTTCCATAAACTCCGCGGCTGCATCAAGGAACTGCTGGCGTTCTCCGAAGAGAAAAAAGATATGCCCACCCTGAAAGGGAAGCAGGCGCGAGCCCTGTATACCGGCATGCATCTCTTCTGCTAATGCGTAAGGGGTGGTTCTGTCTCTCTTACCATGCAGAATAATGGTTGGGCAGTGCAGTTCGTGCAAGCGGGCAATGCAGCTGTAGCTGCTCGATGCCTGGAATTGCCGGAGAAAGGCGTAACGCGGCTGTGGGTGTTTGCTCCGGAACAGAGGCAGGCTGGATAAAAGGCCGAGCAAACGTAAGCGCCTGTGTCTTTTCCTGGTATTCAGAACTCTTGCGGAGGTCGAAACCAGAATAAGCTTTTCGACGCCCTCAGGATGGCGAAGCGCCAGATCCAGCGCAATCTTCCCACCCATAGAAATACCGAGAAGAGATGCGCGCTCGATGGCGAGTGCCTTCATAAGCTCCGCAGTATCCTCGGCCATCATCTCAATGGAGTAGGGGATATCTGGCTTATCGGTGCGGCCCGCGCCACGATTATCGAAAACGATAACCTGGTATCGTTGCGCGAGCCAGCCGCTAATGCTCTGCAACTCCGATAGGTCGAGCCCAAGGCCGCCGATCAAGAGCAACGGCTTCCCTTCCCCGTGTATCTCGTAATACATCTGAATATCGTTTACTTTCACTGTGGGCATTGGCATTCCTTCTTCTCTGCAAATATGGACTTGCCTCCGTTCTTTGACCTGACCAATCACTGCTCCCAACTCGCACTGGCAAGCTTCGCAGACCGAGCAGACAAAAGACATCGGTGAGGGCGATTCCAACAGAAGCCCGGCGATTCGACCCGCCTCGATGTCCGCGCCGGATACCGATAGCGGCGCGATACTGACGCTCCGCAAGAAGCGTTCGCAGACGGCATTGGCTCGGGGTGCATGATACGGCGTTTTGAGAATCTTGATGTTACTTGTCCTCGCCACACGGTCAAAGCAAGGCCCGAACTTCCTGTCGTTATCGCGAATGAGATATTTGGGCGCTTGTCCATAGGGCGTGGCTTCACGCAGTTGTTGCGCGACCCAGCCATAAGAGGAGACCGTGTCCCAGGGCAATCGCATCTAATTTTTGGAACTGGCTCTACAAGGCGCGTCATAACAATCTAGCTTTTAAAGCTCTGCTGTGCGAATACGCTCTACAAGCCGCTTAAAAATTTAGATGCGATTGCCCTGGACCGTGTCCAGGCAGCCATCCAAGGGATGCTGGAGAGTGGTGAAAACATGACCCATACAAAAAGTTTCTCCATCACAAAAGAATAATATCATTCGAGCATGAGGTTGCTGGTGACGACTTCGGATTCTATACCACCCCTCCTGAGTTTGCAAGCAGAGCTCGATCTGGTCCTGCACATCTTTTTCGCCCCGCACGTCCCACTGAGCCAGGCACACATCCAGGCCGAGGAGATCAATCGGTGCCTACCAAATATCCGATTTTGATTGTGAAAGTTCATAATCGCGTCCGCCCAGCGCGATAGGCAGCCGGAACGGACGCGATTTATCTCGTCCCTACCAATCATCCGCAGGGAGAGAGAATCGATCTGATAATTGCACGGTTCTACATAGCTGAGGAAGAATAGCAAATTGTGAGCATGTCAATTCAAGGAGGCATAGAATGATAATCTTTGATGAAGAGAGACCATCCGACTCACCTTTCGTCGAGCGAGTCTGGCGCTCACATAGCGAAGGTGCAGATCCGTTTCTATCCATAGCTGCCAGTCGCTGCGAGCTGGTGGTGAGCAGGTTTGAGGGCGAGATCAGTGTGACGATGCGTGGGCCCGAGACGAAGTCTACGCAGATGGGAGATTGTCCCGGTGGAGGAGAATGGTTTGGCATCATCTTGAGGCCCGGTGCATTTCTCTCTATGCTCCCTCCTGATAGGCTGGTGGATGGACAGGTAGATCTGCCCGTCGTTTCGAGAAATTCCTTCTGGCTCTCTGGCTCAGCCTGGCAACTGCCTGACTATGAGAATGCCGAGACGTTCGTTGACTGGCT
>DATGGW010000233.1:0-4095 GCA_035308345.1 Ktedonobacteraceae bacterium
ATCGGAGATCGAGTGGTTTGAGTCCGCAATCGCGCAGGATGGTAACATTCGCTATTCTGCTTTTTGCCCTATCGGGACTCGTCAGCGGCTTCGCGGTTGGAGCCTTTGTGCGCCCGAAAATTGGGGGACTGAACAGTAATAATAATGGCGCGGGCAACACACCGGTTGCGCAGCAGACAAAGACTACAGCAACAGCAATTGCCTCGCCTGAAAACCAGACTTTGGGTGTACCGGTAATAAATTCAAATGACTATACTTATTTGGAAGTAGCTAATGGAACTACTACGTATAGTTTCTCAGCCCTCATAGTGGATGATATAATCAAAAAGCCCATTCAAGCTAATGACGTTACCTGCAAACTTTGGATGACAAAGGATGGGAGAGTTACTCCATACCTGGAAGCAAATCATTATGCAATACCAGAAGATTTTGCCAACCTCACAAATCCCTTTTCTGACGAAGTTCAGAATGCTCTTAATTTCGTTAGCCCTTCGCAGCAGACGCAGCCCTGTACCTCTAATAGTAAAACAACCTGGAGCTATACTATCTCTTCTTCACTCGAACGTGGAGTATACTATCTGGTAGTGCTGGCTGATTGGAGAGGCAAACACTACAATTGGGCTACGGTAGCAATCATAGTCAAAAAGAATTAACCATCCCTCGCAATATCCCGCGTACCAGCGTGGCGAAGCGCGCGCGCGCGGCATCCGCCGTCGCCAGCACTTCAGCGTGGCTGACCTCTTCGGTGTCATCGCCGGTAGCGGTATTGGTAATCAGGCTAAGACCTAGCACGCGCATCCCCATGTGACGGGCAACAACCACCTCTGGCGCGGTAGACATGCCCACCGCGTCGGCTCCCATGGCGCGTAGAAATTTGAGTTCCGCGCCTGTCTCATAACTTGGGCCGCTCACCATCACATACACGCCATCGCGCAGTGTGGTACCCTCCTGTTGCGCGGCCACGTCGCGAGCCAGTTTGCGCAGTCCGGCGTCGTAGGCGTGAGCAAGCGGTGGGAAGCGCGCGCCGAAACGCTCGTCGTTTGCTCCCATCAATGGATTCGCGCCCGCCATGCCCGGCAGGTTGATGTGATCGCGCATGAGCATAAAGTCGCCAGGACGATATGCCGGGTTCAGGCCGCCAGCCGCGTTGGTGACGATCAATATGCCCGCGCCCAGCGCATGCATGACGCGCACGGGCAGCGTCAGCGCCTGCAATGTATATCCCTCGTAGAAGTGAAAGCGGCCCTGCATCATCACCACAGGCACATCTTCCAGCGTCCCAAGCAGCAGGCGGCCAGCATGACCAGGCACGGTCGAGCGCAGGAAATGGGGAATATCTGCATAAGGAATGACCGAAGTAGGTTGAACCTCATTTGCCAGGTCGCCCAGGCCGGAACCGAGAATGATACCAACTGCGGGATGCAGGTCGGTATGCACGCGAATGGCGCTGGCTGCTTCCGTTACCTGGTCATGAAGTGTCATGATTTTATGCTCGCTTTCTAATTATACCGTTGTTTTCGCGCTCTCGCGAGCAAGCTGGCTGTACATCTGGGTGGTGGCGATATGCGCGTGCCCCAGCAATTCTTGCACGGAGCGTAATTCCATACCATTTTTCAGCATGAGGATGGCGAACGAGTGGCGCAGCATGTGCGGGGTGATGCCGGTAATGCCGGCTTGCCGCGCATAGCCTTTGATGATGAGCCAGAAGCCCTGGCGCGTCAGCCTCTCCCCATGATGGTTCACGAAAAGCGCCTGCTCGTGTGGGTGGCGCTGTACCAGGCGTTGTCGCGCAGTCTGGAGATAACGTTTTATCTCTTCCAGCGCGTGCGGTGAGAGCGGCAGCACACGTTCGCGCTTAGTTTTGCCGCTGCGCCCGGCGCATACTACGGTAGCCTCTTTGATATCGACATTCTCAAGGTCCAGCGCCACCAGCTCGCTGACACGCATGCCCGTGGCGTAGAGCATATGCAGCATAGCCATGTCGCGCATACCCGCGGGCGAGTCAACGGCGACCTGGCGAAGGAGGCTGGCCACCTGCTCCTGGCTCAGCACTTGTGGCAGGTCTTTCTGTATGTGCGGCAAGCTCATATCTTCGATAGGATCGGCTGAGATGCTGCCAACGGCGCGCAGGTAGCGAAAAAAGGTTTTCAGGGAGGCCAGCTTGCGCGCTACGGTAGTAGGACGATATGCCTGCGTATCGCGCATTTCCAGCAGGTAGCCTGTTATGTGCGCGCGCGTAACTTGCTGCCAGTTTTCGATGTTCAAACGCGTGAGATAAGCGCCAACCTGGTTCAGGTCGTTACGATAGGCTACAATCGTATTCTGATTGGTTCCCCCACGCCCGTGCTCCTTCACAGAGAGTGACGCAATATACTCGTCAATATCTTCTTGTAACATCAGACACTTCCATATATCTACAACTATTCACAGCCACTCGTTCTTTCGGGCTTCCTGGCGAATGACCATGCTATTATAATGATTGTCAATTGAACATACAAGATAAAGCCAGCGAAATAGGAAGTACGGTAGGGTTCGCATAATTATATACACTGCTATGCTCCATTTGATATACTCAGGCACAGTAAATCCTCTTCCATGTCTAAACTGAACTTTTTCATCAGAAACAGGAGAAACGTGACGATGGAAAAACCGGATTCATGGTGGCTGCGAATAAAAAGACCGCTGGAGATTACCATAGTGATTTTCTCTCTTGTGCTTGTGTTCGTATTAGTTATCCTGATTATCATAGGCTATCTTTTGAAGTGGGGCTGGACAGGGCTTGGACAAAAGACACTTTGGGACTGGCTGCAGCTTCTCATCATTCCCGTCGTGCTAGCTGTTGGTGGATATCTCTTCAATTTCACTACGAGTAGGAACGAGCGCCAGGCGGCTGCAAAGCGAGACCAAAATGAACGAGAAATTGCGTCAGATAATCAACGCGAAGAAGCCTTACAATCTTACATCGACAAGATATCAGAACTCCTCCTTGAGAAACAATTACGCGAGTCACAGCCAGAAGACGAGGTACGCACAATAGCACGTGTACGGACACTAACAACGCTCCCTCGCTTAGACGAGACAAGGAAAAGAAGTATCCTTCAATTTCTACATGAGTCCAGGCTTATTGACAAGGACAAAAATATCGTTTCTTTAAGTGCAGCCGATCTGAGCGGGGCAGGCCTGAGCGAAGCCAACCTGACTAGAGCTAACTTGAGCAAGGCAAAGCTGAGTAAAGCCAGCCTGAGTAAGGCAAACCTGAGTAAAGCCGATCTGAGCGAAGTTGACCTATACGGAGCCAGCCTGGACGGAGCTGATCTGAGCGAAGCCAGCCTGTATGGAGCCGATCTGAGGAGAGCTGATCTGAACAAGGCCGACCTCTACGGAGCCGACCTGTTCGAAGCCGATCTGAGCGAAGCCAGCCTGTATGGAGCCGATCTGAGTGAAGCCAGGTTGAACGGAGCCAATCTGAGGGGTGCCGATCTGAGTAAAGCCGATCTGAACAGAGCCGACCTGGGCAGAGCTAATCTGGACGGAGCTAAAGTCACCCAAGAGCAAATTCATCAAGCTAGATTACTCCAAAATACAACTATGCCTGATGGATCAAAACATTCGTAACGGGTTCCGTTGAGCCCAACTGCACGCGAGACAAACCCCCTCTTGCCAGTTATACCCGCCTGTATAGTAGGGGCGACCCTTGCGGTCGCCCTGGGACTCTTGCTGAATCAAGAATGTAAGGCATAGCGAACCGCCCAAATTCGGTGCTATAATACACTGCAACGGGTACCCCATAAGGAAAACCCTCACGCCTCGCATGATTACACATGGATGTCGTTATGCTGTTAATGATATCCGTGCAACGATAAGGAGAAACAACAAGATGAGTAAATTACAGGAAATGTTTGCGCAGGCACGACGCGCGCAAGGTGGAGGTGGTATTGGTTTTGTGGGCAAGAACAGGATGCCCGGCAAGCCGCGCGCGGCGGCGGTTGTAGTAGCATTTACTACACCAGATGAAGCTATCGTGGAGTCTGCCATCAAGGCTGGTGCTGATGGGCTGTTGTTCAATTGGGATGGCAAAGAGTCCTCGCTGGAAGC
>DATGGW010000234.1:0-4926 GCA_035308345.1 Ktedonobacteraceae bacterium
GAGGAATACTATCTCGGCATCATCCTTGACCGCAAATCGCAGGCCCCGGTGGTGATGGTCTCCAAAGCCGGTGGTATCGACATCGAAGAGGTCGCCGCGACCACGCCCGAAAAGATCATCAGGCAGCCCATCGATATGCACTGGGGCTTGCGCCCTTTCGAAGCGCGCGATATCCTGGCGCGCGCCGGTCTGCCGCATAACGTCATCGCCAAAGGCGGAGCGATCCTGGCAGCGCTGGCGAAAGCCTTCATTGATAGTGATGCCAGCCTCGCGGAAATCAACCCGCTCGCCCTGACGGCTGACGGGCAGGTGCAGGCAGCCGATGCCAAGATTTTACTTGATGATAGCGGACTCTACCGCCAGAAAGAATACGCGGCATGGGCAGAATCTGAAGAGTCCAACCCGTTAGAATTTGAGGCAAAACGGGCGGGCCTGACCTACGTCAAGCTGGATGGCAACGTCGGCATTATCGGCAACGGCGCAGGGCTGGTCATGACTACGCTCGACATGGTGGCGCGCGTCGGCGGCAAACCTGCTAACTTCCTCGATATCGGCGGCGGTGCGAAAGCCGAAGTCATGCGCAAAGCATTGACCTTCGTGGCGCGCGACCCGCAGGTCACAGGTATCCTGGTCAACATCTTCGGCGGCATCACACGCGGTGAAGAGGTAGCGCGCGGCGTGATTATGGCTCAGGCCGAGCTGCCTAAAGGCATGCCCATCGTGGTGCGCCTTTCCGGCACGGGCGCGGAAGAGGGCAAGGCTATGCTCAAAGATGCCGGCCTGGACTGGGGCAAGGATATGCGCGAAGCAGCCCAGAAGATTGTGGCTGCCATAGCCGCTAAAGAATAGAGGAATAAGAGATGAGTATTTTGCTGGATAATACTACCCGCGTGATCGTACAGGGCATCACCGGGCGCGAAGGACAATTTCACACGCGCAATATGAAGGCATCAGGGACAAATGTGGTGGGCGGCGTTACGCCCGGCAAAGGCGGAGAAACCGTCGAGGGGCTGCCAGTCTTCGACACCGTCAATGATGCCAGGGCAGCTACAGGCGCGACGGCAAGCTGTATTTTCGTCCCACCCGCGGGCGCGGCTGACGCCATCATGGAAGCGGCCAGCGCAGGCATCGAGCTGATTGTTTGCATAACTGAGGGCATCCCAACTATCGATATGACGCGCGCAATGCTGGTCGTGCGCGAACACAACGCGCTCTTGATTGGCCCGAATTGCCCCGGCATGTGTACTCCTGGTCACGGGAAGATCGGCATTATTCCCTACCAGATATTTAAGCCCGGTCCCGTCGGCTTCATTTCGCGCTCTGGCACGCTCACCTATGAAGTCGTGGCTCTGCTGACCGAGGCAGGTCTTGGTCAATCCACCTGCATCGGCATTGGCGGCGACCCCATCATTGGCTCAACTTTCGCGGACTACCTCAAAATGTTCGAGGCCGATCCGCAGACCAAAGCCGTTGTGCTGTGCGGCGAGATCGGCGGCAGCGATGAAGAGGATGCCGCGGAGTACATCAAGAGTATGAGCAAACCAGTGGTTACCTTCATTTCCGGGCGCACCGCACCCGCTGGGAAACGCATGGGTCACGCCGGCGCCATCATCTCCGGTAACACCGGCACGGCGCAGGGCAAGGTCGCCGCACTTCAAGCAGCTAGAGTCCCCGTCGCCGACACCATCTTTGATATCCCTGGTCTTGTAAAAGAGGCGCTTGCGCGCGTTTCGTAACATAGGAACGAATATGACGACGGCTCTGATCTACGATCCCATCTTTTTGGAGCATATCACGCCGCAAAACCATCCCGACCAGCCGCTGCGTTTACAGATGTCGATGGAGGTTCTGAAGGCTTTGAACTGGCTTGAGCGCGAAGGGCTTGTGCTGCTTGAGCCGCGAGCCGCCACCGAAGATGAACTGGCGGCAGTGCATGAGCGCGACTATATTCACGAGGTTGAGGAGGCAGCGCGCAAAGCAGCACAAGAGCATGCCGGAGGTGGTCGCCAGACACGCCATTTCGCGACCGATACCTTTGTCTCCGGCAAATCATACGAGGCAGCCATTAAGGCGGCCGGCGCCCCCCTGACGGCCATCGATGCCATCATGAAAGGCGAAATCGACAACGCTTATTGCCTCGTGCGTCCTCCCGGCCATCACGCCGTCGCGGAGTCGGCCATGGGTTTTTGCCTCTTCAATAATGTTGCCGTCGCAGCTCGTTATGCCATTGATCGTTATGGTCTCGAACGAGTCATGATTATTGATTACGATGTGCATCACGGCAACGGCACGCAGGAAATATTCTATAACGACCCTCGCGTGCTCTATTTCTCCACCCACCAGGCTCCCTTTTATCCCGGCACAGGTCTGGCCGAGGAACGAGGCGAGGGCGCTGGCGAAGGCGCCACCATCAATGTTCCACTGCCGGCTTCCACCGGCTACGAAACCTTTGAGCCGGTTTTTCGACAGGTCATGGCCCCGGCAGCAGACCGTTTTGACCCGCAGCTCATCCTTGTGTCTGCCGGCTTTGACGCGCACTGGCATGATCCGCTTGGTGAACTGAATCTCTCGACTGCGGCCTTTGCGCAGCTCATGAACATCATTATCGAAGAGGCTAAGTTCCTGTGCAATGGCCGCCTGGTGCTGGTTCAGGAGGGCGGCTACAGCCTTGATGCCATGTCGGCTTGCGTCGCCACCTGCATCAATCTGTTGCTCGGCGACGATGCCGCGGTAGATAGCCTGGGACCTGCTCCACACATGCCCTATCGCATCAATTCTGACGTACTCATCGCGGAACTGCGCCGCCTGCACCACCTGACAGGATATCGCATGCGCAATGCGCCAAAACCCGATAGCGCGCGCCTGCGTCGAGAAGTCAAAGGGCCAGATGCCTGAACTTTCCGGGAGAGAGCATGACTTCGTCGCAATACACACGCTTGTTGACAATCGATGACATCGCCCAGGTTATACGCCTGCTCAGTACATCTGAATATGTCTATCAGCGTTTCACCTTTGAAGAGCTGCCAATGTTGTTGAAAAAGTATCCCGCGCTTGGGATGTTTCGTGGCAACACCCTGCAAAGTTTCCTGCTGGCGCAAACGGTGAATGCTCCCTCAGCCTGGATCGGCGGCTACGGTGTGAACTGGACCGAGAGCCGCTCATACATCAATTTTCTTGACACGCTGCTCGAACAGCTTATTCCCCACCTCATAAAGCGCGGCGTGCGCCATCTCCATTACTCCGGCAACGACCTCGAGAACGACTGGCTGCGCAGCATCTTGCTTGTGCGCGATTTCAAACCGCACCGCCTGCTCTATGCTTATGACAAAATTGACTACAATATTCCCGCGCCAGGCAACCAGCGCATACAGGTTCGCCCGGTTGAGCTCGGAGATATTCCGACCCTCTTAGCCATCGAGGAAGCCTGCTTTGAGGATTTCTGGCGCTATGATGCATTATCTTTCGAGGATATCGCCGCCACGCATCCTTACTTTGTAGTAGCAGAATGGCAGGGAAAAGTCATCGGCTATCAATTCAATGCGCTGGACGGCGAGTTTGGCTACCTGGTGCGCATCGCAGTACATCCATCCGCCGCTGGCAAAGCCATTGGAGTGCGCCTGATGAGCGAGGCCATCAACTTTTTCAAGCAGTCCAACGTGCTGCGCATTATGCTCAACTCACAGGACGACAACACGCGCGCGCACCGTCTATATGAATGGTTCGGCTTTGTGCGCGTGCCTCAGATTGGCTTCGTGCTGCGCAAAAATCTCTAATCAATGCCAACCAACCAGGCGCCACACATCAAGCGGCTCCGCTTTATTTTTCACCGTGAGGGGAGCCAGTTTAGTCACGCGCACAGCCTGGCGCACCTTCGTAAAAGTGGAATGGTTCAACAGGATGTCATTATCTGTCGCCGCGCTCTGCAAACGCGATGCGACATTAACGGTATCACCAATAGCTGTGTAGTTTTGAATGCGCCCCTTCGAACCAATATAGCCAACCATCGCCTCGCCGCTATTGACGCCAAAGCCAAATGCGAGAGGAATGTCCTGCGGCCGGGTGCGCTGGTGATCCAATACCGCCAGATGCATTTTCCAGGCAGCGCGCACAGCGCGTAAGGCGTGATCGTCCTGCTGCAAGGGCGCGTTGAAGATAGCCATCAGCTCATCGCCCCAGAAACCGGTGACGGTGCCTTCTTCCTCCCAAATAGCGTTGACCATGATTTCCATATAGGTATTGAGCAGGTTCATGACCTCTTTCGAAGGGATGCGCTCGCTGAGGCGGGTAAAGCTGCGTATATCGGCTTTAATGACCGTGATTTCTTTTGACTCGCCGCCCAGATTCCGCGCGTCGGGATTGTCGATCAGCTGCTCTACCACATTTGGGTGTACGAACCCCCCGAAGATACGGCGAATCTCTTTCGCGCTTGCTTCCGCGCGTTTTTTATCCGCCTCCATACGTTTGATTTCTGTGCGGTCATCCAGCACCACAGCCGTACCAATCGGCACCTGCTGCGCATCACGCAGCGCTGACGCATACAATGTCAGGCTTACCTGCCCGCGCCCAGGAATCTCGCAATCCACCGGATTGGGAACAATCGTGCCATGATTGTGTTCTATCGGCACATTATCCAGCAGTTCAATCAGCCCAACTCTGGGGATATGTTGAAATACCACACGATAGTGTTTCCCAATCGCCGTAGACTGATTGATAAGTAGGATCATACCGGCTGCAGCATTGAACTTGGTGATAATGCCGGACGAATCTGTGGTAATCACGCCATTCGCGATTGAGGTGAAGATATTATCCATATACTGTTTAGCTTCTTCGACCTGGGCGAACAAGCGCGCGTTATTGATGGCGATTGCCGCCTGGTTACAGAAAGCGACAAGCAGGTCGAGATGCTTCGGTCCGAACAGGTTGGCG
>DATGGW010000235.1:0-5380 GCA_035308345.1 Ktedonobacteraceae bacterium
CTCATGATCGGCGCGCGCGATATGGCCTACCCACGCCTTAACGCTTTTGGATACTGGGTCGTGCTCTTTGGCGGACTTTTCCTGAATTCCAGCTTCCTGTTTGGACAGGCCCCCAATGCCGGTTGGTTCAGCTATGCGCCGCTTACCGAAGCGACCTGCGGTAACGGCGTCCTCTGCACACCTGGCCTGAACATGGACTTCTGGGCGCTGGGTATCCTGATGCTGGGGGTCTCGTCTATCGCAGGCTCGCTCAATTTCGTGGTCACGATTCTCAGGCTGCGCGCCCCTGGCATGACGATTAACCGTATGCCTCTGTTCGTCTGGATGAGCCTGGTTACATCGTTCCTGCTGCTCTTTGCGCTTCCCAGCGTAACCGCTGCAAGCATCCTGCTGCTGCTCGACCGCCATCTTGGCACGCACTTCTTCCAGGCTGGAGCAGGAGGTGATCCACTGCTGTGGCAGCACCTTTTCTGGTCGTTTGGGCATCCAGAGGTGTATATACTCATCTTACCGGCCTTTGGTATTATCTCGGAAGTCTTGCCCGTCTTCTCGCGCAAACCTATTTTTGGCTATACTTTTATAGCCTGGTCAGGCGTGGCGATTGGCTTCCTGAGCTTCACTGTCTGGGCGCACCATATGTTCGCCGTCGGTTTACCGCTGGTTGCGCAGGCGTTCTTCGCCACCAGCACCACGCTGATCGCTATTCCAACCGCCGTGAAGATCTTTAACTGGATCGCCACCGTCTATGGCGGTAAGGTAAGTTTCAAGGTTCCAATGTTGTTCGCCCTGGGATTCATTGCCATGTTCTTGATTGGTGGATTAAATGGCGCGGCCCTGGCGGTCGTTCCCTTTGACTACCAGGTGACGGATACCTACTTTGTGGTTGCTCACCTGCACTACGTGCTCTTTGGCGGCACCGTCTTCGGCGTCTTCTCGGCTATCTACTACTGGTTCCCCAAGATGACCGGCCGCCTGCTGAACGAGCGCCTGGGGCAGGTGCATTTCTGGTTGATGCTGATCGGCGTGAACCTGACCTTCTTCCCTATGCACATCCTGGGACTGCTCGGCATGCCGCGCCGCGTCTACACCTATGCCGGCAATCTAGGCTGGAACGAACTGAACCTGCTGGCGACTATTGGCGCTTTCATTATAGCTATCTCGATCATGGTGTTCCTGTGGAACTTCATCGTCACGATGCGCAGTGGCGAGAAGTCTGGAGACGACCCGTGGAATGCGTACACCCTGGAATGGGATACATCCTCACCACCGAAGCCCTACAACTTCGAGGTCATTCCAACGGTGAGAAGCCGGCGTCCCTTCTACGATAAAAAGAACCCGGAGATCGCCGACTGGAAGACAGCAACCCATTAGTTGCAGTATAGTAGGGGCGACCCTGGCGGTCGCCCTGGACATACTAGAGGCGACCGCCAGGGTCGCCCTGGACGGAGAAAAACAATGTCCGAGGAGTCAGGTCAGCGCAAGAAACCATCAAGACGAGACCGCCTGACGCCAGAGCAAATGGAGCAGGCTATCAATGCCAAGCGAAGCTACTGGCCTTTCATGCTGGCTGTCGCGGTTTTTATCACGCTGGCCGGGGTGGAGATCCATCCGATTGTTGTGGGCATTGGCGCACTGCTGGATATCGTCGCCATTATTGGGTGGGGACTTGAATATCATTAACATTAGGGAGAAATAAACTATGAGTGTTGCTCACGGCGAACATGTCGGGACAGGCGAAGAACACGGCCAGGGAGAGCGCAGTATCAACTGGTGGGGCATGATCTTTTTCATCGCCTCGGAAGCGTTGATCTTCGCCAATTTCATTGCAGCCTACCTCTACCTGGAAATCCGCAATGGCAACTGGCTGCTTCCAACCGATCTCACCTACCCGTTGATTAACACCTTTATCCTGCTCGCGAGTAGTTTACCAGCGCACTACCTGGTAGGCAAAGGCATAGCCAGGGGCAATCAGCGCAATCTCAAACTTGGCCTTTTCTTAACCGCTCTGATGGGTATTATCTTCCTGGGGGGCCAGGTGTACGAATACTCCGGCCTTTTCGGTCAGAACTTTACGCTGTCTTCTACCATCTTCGGCTCATCATTTTTCATGCTGACAGGCTTCCACGGCCTGCACGTCACCATCGGCGTGCTCTTCCTGGTGATCTGCCTGCTGCGCGCTCTGCGCGGCGACTTCACCGCCAGGAAACATTTCGCGATACAAGCAGTTGAGATGTACTGGCACTTCGTTGACGGCGTGTGGGTGGTGGTATTTAGCCTGGTCTACCTGCTGCCGCATATTAGATAGGAATGTAGGGACGCGATTAATCGCGTCCCATTTCTATCCTCGCGTCGCCTCTCGCCAGTGTTCCACGCTCTCACGCAGTTCATCCAGTACCAGGTTATCATCGGCCTCGAAGGGGTGGATTGGTTCAAGAAAGAGGTATACATCTGTGCCCATTAACCAGGGTTCAATCGCCTGTAAAATATACTCCGCTCGAATCATCCCTCGTTCGTTGTATTCCCGCGTGAAAGGCCAGTGGTGATCGCCGCTGCGATCCGTCTGCTGTAAATGTATCACCGGGAGGTGCGACCAGGGTCTCGCAAACCATGCCAGGTAATCATCGCTGGCGCTTCCCGTATGCAAAGCGCAGGGATGCCCCACATCGAGACAAAGAACAAGCGGCACACCATCGCCCATATCCAGGTTGGTGAGCCATTGCGCTTCCTCGATGGTGTGTCCCCACTCTCGTGTGACTGCCATGTTCTCGAACAACAAGCAGGACAATCCGGCGCGCGCAGCATAGTGTGATAGCGAGGCCAGGCGTTCCTCTAACTCGCGCAAGAGGATTTGTTTGCGCTCCTGGTTCATGGCGTCCTGCACGCTGAACGCGCCAATGTGACCACCCATAGCGGTCGCGCCCAGCCGGGCGGTGAAGTCGATGGCGCGTTCATACCAGCGTGTTGCCGCAGCGCGCATGGCTTGCTGTGGATGGCATAATTGACTCCAGGAATAGGCCGCTAGCCCGGTAAATGTGCTGTGAACGAGAAGATCATGCGCCGCTGCAATCTCACGAACGGCGGCGGCGTAAGCCAGCGTCGCGGCCTCATCGAGCAGGGGATCAACCAGGTCAAGGCTAAACTGGCAGCAATCCAGACCCAGTTCATGTTTCACAATGCGAACCCATTGCTCCGGTTCTGGCCAACGTTTGACTGCGAAGCAGGTATTGATACCAAGATGCAGCCGAGACATAGCGCATACCTCCTGGTTATTAGCCGCTGACCATTTGATAACCCCTTAGCTTGCCTTTATGCAGGGTTGCCAGCACACCATGCAGGACACCCTCGCTGTAATCGCTGCCAGGGTTAATGCAGACGGTGCGCCCGATCTTGCAAGAGGCGTGAGCTTCATGAATATGTCCATGCAGACCCAGCAATGGCTGATAACGCTCGATAGCCGCTCGCACAGCGCTGGAGCCGACGGGTTTGAAGCGCGTCTGGCCGAGGCTGCTTTGCACTTTAAAATCGGCGTTTAGTTCAGGGGCGTCATCCAGGCCGCTCCCATAAGGGGGAACATGCAGGTTCATGACCAGCGCATCGGGGCGTTTCACCTGCGCCATCAGAGCATCTATACGCCGCGCCAGCTCATCTTCACTGCATTCGCGTGGCGTATTCCAGGGAGTGGGGTTTGACCAACCCAGGCTGATCATTTCGCTAACGTCATCCAATATTACGGGCGCGTGCTCAGGATTGCGCACAATACTGCCAATCTCCAGCGCCTCCAAAACTGACGGCGGATCATCATTGCCACCCATTATGTAACAACACACTCCCGTTCCGGCTAATCGTTCGTCTGCCAGCGCGACCCACTCCTCCAGGCGCGCTTTCATCAGCCCTTCAAAGATCGTGTCTACATCACCCGACGCATACAGCGCATCCTGTTCCCCCTCACGACAACGATAGGGGTAGAGACCTTTATCGGCCGCTATCTTCTCAAACTCCTGGAGCGCACCCTCTGTGGCCAGTTCAAGGCGCTGACCGCGTTCCTTCGTAATATAGACTCCTGGTCGCGTCTCCTCAAGAAAGACAATAGCCTTGCCAAGCACATCACCACCCATCACTAATACCTGGGCTTTATAGAACTTCGCCGCGTTCAAAAACTTGCGAAAGCAGCGATTGGAACCATGCACGTCGCTGGCATAGTAGATTGTAGTCGCCATCACTTTACCATCCTTGCTTCTGGCTCCAGTGAGCGCTCACCCGCCAGCGCAATTTGCATGCCACAGGCTTGCAGTTGATCGAGCATTTCACTTGCAGCGGCATTATCTGTTACCAGCGTAGTTACCATTGCCGCCGGAGCTACAACGGCAGGGGCGCGAAATCCCAGCTTGCTATGATCTGCAAGCACGATGACGCGGCGCGACCGCTCCATCATCAGGCGATGCAGAGAGGCAACTTCATAGTCCAACTCGGTCACACCCACCTGGGGGTCGACTCCAGCCGCGCCAAGTATACACGCATCCGCGTAAAAGCGATTGATGGTTGTTTCAGCGATCGGCCCGGTCATAATCAGCTCATCGCTATGCAGTTTGCCCCCCAGCACGATAACACGAATACCGCGCGAGCATAATAGGCTGGCATGTGAGAGTGAAGCAGTAATCACCTGCAAGAGCGGATGAGGGGGTAAAAACTGGGCAAACTGTGAAGTTGTCGTGCCTTCTCCCAGAAATAATGTTTGTCCAGGCTCAATCATCTGCGAGGCGAAGACACCGATCAGGCGTTTCTGCGCAGAGTATTGTAAGGCGCGGCTGGTAAAGCCCAATTCCACACTTTTCGTGATATGCACGGTTGCGCCCCCGTAGGTCTGGCGCAAAAACCCATCTTGTTCGAGACGCTTGATATCACGGCGGACCGTCATCACCGAGACGCCCAGTTCATCGGCCAGCGCCAGGGCCTCGATCGATTGGTGCTCGGCCACGCGCTCCAGGATCAGCCTGCGTCGTTCACTCGCCAGCATGGGCATGCTCTCCTCAGAAACCCTCTATCACAAAAGAGAACAATATGTAACAGGTTTCCATTGACATAGTATGTTGTTTGCTGTATACTCTAGCCAATAAATCGGTGTATGTCAAGGTTTATTATCTCCTCGTGGTTCGTCTCTAAAAGCAGCCTGACACCAGGCGAAGGAGCGCGACATGCAATCTGAATCCTCTTCATCCTTATTTGTCCGGCAATCATCCGGCCTTGTTCGCGAAGCATCGGTGATCGACGCCATCATTTTCAACGCGGTCTTCTCGGCTCCGGTTGGCGCTACTCTTGCTTTCGGCATTTTATACGCTCTGGGATTATTCCCCGGCGCGGATATGGTTGTAGCGTTACTGAT
>DATGGW010000236.1:0-6983 GCA_035308345.1 Ktedonobacteraceae bacterium
GGCATTGACTCCAACAAAATTGAAAAGCTCATGGCTTACCCGGCTTTCCTGGCCGACGGGCGAGGCCCACGCGCGCACTTGCGTTGGGCGTAGCGGGCCGTCTCGCGTGCCCGCAAGGCTTCCGGCGGCGCGGGCGTGATCCAGGAGGGATCTACCCATGGCACCTCGATCTGGATGCGGGAACTGGGCCGAATGAGCCCCAGTTCCCGCCCCCGATGGCCCAGGTACGGCAAGGGAGGGATGCCCCGCATGAGCAGACGTGGCACCACTTCCAGCAGCAGGTCGATGGAGACCTCGAAAGGATCCACGCCCTCCTGGGCGGCCAGTTGCACCTGCAAGCCATGAAACAGCTGCGCTAAGAGCACGGCACACCAGATTTGCACCTGCACGACTTCCCATTTAGCACTCCACAACTGGCTCAGCTGCAAGTGCTCTTTGAGCACACCGAAAGCCAGTTCGATATCCCAACGCCGCCCATACAGCCGCGCGATGTCAGCCAGCGCCAGCTGCTGCGGATCCAGCACATTGCTCAGGTAGCGATGCAGCCGCCCGTGCTGGTAAAACTGCACCAGCCGCACTGGATGTTTGGCGCGGTCGGCCCGGGAGGTTCCCAGCCACACGATGGCATCCAGAACCCCATCGCCCTGATAGAGGATATGCCGCACCTGCATACTGACGTGATTGGCGTAGCGGCTGATCCAATACAGCCCCCGCTCGCTCAACTCGTCAAACCAGGGAAAACTCAAATAGCCCCGATCAAAAAGCAGCAGGGTGCCCGCCGGCAGTCCCTCCAGCAGCAAGCGCGCTTGCTGCTTGCAATTGGCCAGCGCCTCCTGCCACAGTTCTACGCGCACCCATTGCTGTCGGCGCACATCAAACAAGGCGCTGATGCGCCCGGCCAGCAAGCGCGGATCTCCGGGCAGGGCGGCACGCAGTTCTGGCAGCCAACGCCCCACCGCATCCAGCGTGCTCTCATCCAACGCCAGCACCTGGCTGGCCCAGGGAGCCAGGCTGCGCTCTGGCAGCCCCCCCACCTGCTCGGCCATCCAGCCACTCACCTGCTCGAAGAAGGTGCGCATCACGCCTGCCGCCCGCCCCAGTCGGTTGTAGACGGCCTGATCGACCACTAACACCGGCGCAAACGGCCCGATCGCTTCCAGGCAGAGCCGCCGCCACAAGTGCCGTTGGGAGCCAAAGCCCTCTAAGCCACTCAGCACGATCCCCAGGCACAAATGCAGCGCCGTCAGTCTCGCCGGTTTGCCTCGCCGCCGCGCCACCGGCACCAGTGCTTGACTCTGCTGCAGCACATACTCCTGAACCTGCTGCCTACTGGGCATCGGCAGTTGCCTCCTGTGGGCATGTGCGCTATCATGGGTCATGGGAAGGAACTCCTTTCTGGATTTTCAAGAACGTTTGAAAGGATTTTCCTTCTTTTTTTCTCTTTTGACAACTCCCTCCTATTTTGTTGGAATCAATGACCCTTGTGGTCGCCCTCCGGCTGGCTTATGAAATTATCGCCTCGGCCTCAATCTCTACCAACATGTCGGGGGAGATCAGGCGACTCACCTGCACCATGCTGGTGGCGGGGCGAATTTCGCTGAAGTATTCGCCATGCGCCTTGCCGATGCGTTCCCAGTCATCTATGTTAATGACGTATATGCGCGTGCGCACCACGTCTTTGAGGCTTGCGCCCGCGCGCTGCAGCGCGGATTCGATGTTTTTGATGGTCTGCACGGTTTGTGCGTAGGGATCTCCAATACCCACGATCTGCCCGTTGGCGCCGGTGGCGGTGGTGCCTGAGACGTGGACGGTGTTGCCGAGACGCACGGCGCGCGAATAGCCGACGATGGGTTCCCAGGGTGTGCCGGTTGCGATGTTTTGTCGTTGCATGTTGCTGTTCTCCTCTGTTACAATAGGCGCTGAAATCATTGTATCCCAATAAGTTGAAGAGGAACAGTTATGAACATCTACGAAGAGTTCCAGTGGCGAGAGTTGCTCTACGATGCATCCGAAGGTCTGCAAGAGGTAGTATCGAAGGATAAGTTGACGGGCTATATTGGCTTTGACCCGACTGCCGCGAGTTTGCATGTTGGCCATCTGCTGCAGATCATGCAGCTATTGCGGCTGCAACAACACGGGCACAGACCCATCGCGCTGGTTGGCGGGGGCACGGGCATGATCGGCGACCCCAGCGGCAAGACGATTGAACGCCAGTTGCTTTCAAAGGAGCAGGTTGCCTTCAATGTGGAAAGCATTCGCGAGCAGCTCGCACATTTCCTGGATTTTGATAGTAGAACGAATCCTGCTATGCTGGTGAATAATAGTGATTGGCTGGCATCGATTAGCATGATAGATTTCTTGCGTGACGTGGGCAAGCATTTCACCGTCAATTACATGCTGGCAAAAGAATCGGTCAAACGCCGCTACGAACAGGGCGACGGCATTTCTTTCACCGAGTTCAGTTATATGCTGATGCAGGCCTACGACTACCTGATGCTGTATGATCGATACCACTGCACGCTGCAAATGGGCGGCAGCGACCAGTGGGGCAACATTGTGGCCGGCGCCGAACTGATCCGCAGGCAGCGAGGAGGCGCGAAAAGTTATGCTATGGTCTATCCACTGGTGATGAGCAGTGCAGGCGTTAAATTTGGCAAAACAGAGGCCGGGGCGGTCTGGCTGGATGCCAATCTGACCTCGCCGTTCCGCTTCTACCAGTTCTGGATCAATACCGACGACCGCGACGTGGTGAAATACCTGAAATTCTTTACCATGCTCACGCAGGCCGAGATCGCGCAAATGGAAGCCGTCGTGGAGAGCGCGCCTGAGAAACGCGAGGCGCAGAGGCGGCTGGCGCAGGAAGTGACGCGCATGGTGCATGGCGAGAACGAACTGCGCAAGGCCATGCAGGCGACGCAGGTATTGTTCGGCGGCGAGATTGCCGACCTGGACGCGCGCGACGTGCTGGACATCTTCGCAGATGTGCCATCCAGCGAGCAGCCGGGATCAGCCTTCAAGAGCGATGGGATGTCAATCGTGGACGCGGTGATCGCCTGTGGCTTCGCCACTTCGCGCGGAGCGGCCCGCCGTTTGATCGAAGGCGGCGGCGTCTATGTGAACAACCGCCGCGTCTCCGATGCGCAGGGCATGCTTGGCCGCTCCCTGCTGATCGAGGGGCAGTACCTGGTATTGCGCAAAGGGGCGAGGGAATACCATTTGATGCGCGTCATATAATCAGAACATCCCCTCCATTTCGCTCTTGGGCTCGCGCATCATCAATTCTGGCACAGCTTTATGCGGGTCAAGTCCCTCAAAGAGCACGAGGCCGAGTTGCTTTGTGATAGGCAATTCAACATCGTAGCGCGCCGCCAGCTCCAGAGCAGCCCTGGTGGTATAAATACCTTCGACCACGCTGTGGGTGGATGACAGTATATCTTCCAGCTTTTCGCCGGTCGCGAGACGGCGCCCAAGCTGCTGGTTGCGGCTGAGCGGGCTGGCGCAGGTAACGATCAGGTCGCCGATACCGGCCAGGCCGATGAAAGTAAGCGGGTGCGCGCCCGCTGCGATGCCCAGGCGCGCGATCTCGGCCAGGGCGCGCGTGATGAAGGCAGCTTTAGCGTTATCGCCATAGCGCATACCATCACT
Organism: Ktedonobacteraceae bacterium; assembly: GCA_035308345.1. Lineage (GTDB taxonomy): Bacteria > Chloroflexota > Ktedonobacteria > Ktedonobacterales > Ktedonobacteraceae > CF-113. The sequence continues at coordinate 3,646 of DATGGW010000236.1, forward strand.
AAAGCCCGCGCCGATGGCGATAATGTTTTTTAACGCGCCGCCAAGTTCCACGCCCACCACGTCGGTAGATGTGTAAATGCGAAAAAGGGAAGTATTCACCATATCGCGTATACTCACCGCGATATCTTCATCGCTGGCCGCGACGACGGCGGCTGTCGGCTTGCCCTCTGCCACTTCCAGCGAGATATTGGGCCCGCTCAGCGCGGCAATACGATACTCCAACGCGGGTACCTCATCCTTGATGACCTCGGTCATACACTTGAGGCTGCCGATCTCGATGCCTTTGCTGCAGCTCATACAGAGCGTATCGGGGCCGAGATGGGGCGCGAGCATGCGCACATTTTCGCGCATGCGCTGCGAGGGTGTGACGAGCAGCAACAAGTCCCTGTGCCGCGCGGCCTGTGCGATATCAGAAGTGACATACAAGTTATCTGGAAAGTGGAAGCCGGGCAGGAACAGGCTGTTCTCGCGCTTCTGCTGCATTGCAACTGCGCGTTCGGGCCGGTGTTCCCACAATATTGTCTCAAAGCCTTTATTTGCCAGCAAGAGCGCCAGGGTCGTTCCCCACGCTCCGCTGCCAATCACGCCAACCGTTGTCATTGGATGATCTTTTCCCCTCTAGTGATCTTCTGCCGGGCTTTTGTGCTGGGTTTCGGGTCTGACCACATCATCTTCATACACCGTTGGCTTCAAGATGCCGATGTAGGGCAGGTTGCGATAGCGCTGGGCATAGTCCAGCCCGTAGCCTACCACGAAGCGATCGGGTATCTGAAAACCAGTATAGTCGAGTTTGACAACTTTGACACGCTCGCGCCCTTTATCGAGCAGCGCGCAGACGCGCAAGCTGAGTGGCCTGCGCTGCCGTAAAACATCCATGAGATAGTGCAGCGTCTGGCCGCTATCGACGATATCTTCCACGATCAGCACATGCTTCTGCTGCACCGGGCCTTCCAGGTCTTTGAGGATGCGCACCACGCCGCTCGACTCGGTGCTGTTGCCGTAGCTGGAGACGGCCATGTAATCGATCTCCAGTGGCAGGTCAATCGCTCGCGCTAAATCTCCAATGAATGGCACGGCCCCTTTCAACGTTCCCAGTAACAACAGGTTCTTGTCCTGATAATCAGCCGTGATGCGCGGGCCTAACTCCTTGACTTTAGCCTGGATCTCCTCGGCTGTTATAAGTATTTCTTCAATGTCTTCGTCCATGTTCTCTCTCCTTTATTTTACAACGGTTATGTTGAATCCGGGACAATAGATAAACGCGCTATGAGTTCGGTTTTGCTCGTCAAGCGTACCCGCTCATCGAGGCTGATACCGGCCAGCCAGACGCAGTGGGACGCTGAAAAAAAGAGAGGGATGGAGTCACGCGCCGGGCGGGCGATGTGATGATCCACCAGCACATCCTGCACTTTTTTTTCATGAGACATGCCCAATGGCTGCAAACGATCACCGGGACGCCTGGTGCGCACCCGCAGCGATGCGCCAACGCCGGAAACATCTATATATACAACATAACGGCTTGCCGGGAGCAAATGCCATACCTCCGGCCAATCCTCGCGGCGCAGCGCCTGCTTTACCTGTTCCATCAAGACATCGGAAAGCAGTTCGGCCCTGGCAATCCATGGCGTTCCATCTACAGCAACCTCGCCTGGAATGGGCAACGTCGCCTCCACAGGTAACAGTGGTTCTGATTTGTTGCGTTCATTATCATGGTGACGTTCAAAGGTCGCCTCGTGCAAAACGCGGGTCACGCGCAGGCATTGCGGGAGGTCGAGCGAACGCGCCTGCCGGTCAGCCGGGCGCTGCAACAGTTGCTCGACCAGCGCGTAGTGGCGCGGTTCCAGCGGGGATTGGCCGCCGCGTAAATTGGCCGCGACGCGCCGCAGCAGGTGTCGCTGCAAGCTCAAAGGCAATTCTGCCAGCGCTTCTACTTGCAAAGTGATGGCGTTATGCTGCTCTGAAGAAACGACCTGAGACCAGCATGCGTCGATCTGCGTCTCAATATAATCAAAATCGGCGCGCATGACGGCGGCGCTGCGTAAGAGCGTGGCGCGAAAGCTGGCATTGATGGATTCCATGAGCGGCAGGAGTTGGTGACGGATGCGGTTGCGCGTATATGCCGGGTCGGCATTGCTCAGGTCCTCCAGCGGCGTAATGCCGTGTTGCTGGCAATAGTCCAGCGCCTGCTCGTGGGTCACTTCCAGCAGCGGGCGAATGATATCACGCTGGCGCGGCTGCATGCCTATCATGCCGGCCAGCCCGCTGCCGCGCAGGTAGTGCAGCAGCAGCGTCTCTACCTGGTCGTCGGCGTGATGCGCAACGGCGATTGGCTGCCCGCGCGCAACCTCGCGCAAGAAACGATAACGGGCCAGGCGCGCCGCATCCTCAAGCGAGCGATGTTCAACGCGCGCCAGCGCCGGCACGTCGATTTCGCCGCAGGTGAGCGGCAATCCCCAGCCGGCAATGATATGCTCGACGGCGGCGGCATCCTGCGCGCTGGCATCTCCGCGCATCCGGTGGTTGAGGTGCGCGGCGTGCAGTGTGATCGCCGCATAGCGTTTGCCTGGCCCACATAGTTGATGCAGCAGGTGCAGCAGGCAGAGCGAATCGGCTCCACCTGAAACGGCGACAACCACTTCGCCGCCAGGAGGAAGCAAATGGTGTTGATCGATAAACGCTGCGACAGTCTCTAGCATGTTCATGCCTGATATGATACGATATAATTGATTATATACAATGGCAGCGTGGGCGCGATTTATCGCGTCCACATGGTTATGTCCGCTTCAGAAGAGCGCAGGGAACGGATTGTATGGCAATTCACAAGATTATTACTTCGGAAAATCCTATTTTGCGACAGAAAGCTAAAAAGGTGCATCGCTTCGATGCCTCTATGCAAAAGCTGGTCGATGACCTGTTCGAGACTATGCATACTGCGAGGGGTGTGGGGCTGGCAGCACCCCAGGTCGCGCTTTCCATTCGTTTGTTTGTGGCCGAGTATGAAGACCACAAAGTAGCAATGTTCAACCCCGAGATCGTCAAAGCCGAGGGCGAAGAACTCGGCACAGAGGGTTGCCTGAGTATTCCAGGCTACGCGGGTGATAACATCCGGCGCGCCACTTCGATTGTGGTCAAGGCGCAGGATGTGCGTGGTAAGGCCATGCGCGTGCGCGCCGAAGGCTGGTATGCGCGTGTGCTCCAACACGAAATCGATCACCTCGACGGTATCCTTTTCCTGGACCGCCTGGATCGCCCCGAAGATCTTCGCGAAGTGAGCGATGAAGAATTAGAGGAAGCAGCAGTAGAGTAGCGATGTTATAGGGACGAACATCGCCCTGGTA
>DATGGW010000237.1:0-18245 GCA_035308345.1 Ktedonobacteraceae bacterium
CTCGTTCCGCCGTCATAATTTCAATGGGAGCCTGGCGCAGGTACTGCTCCGCCCAGGCACGTTTGGGGTCAATATCTATGCGCAGATTATCATTTCCTGAAAATGCCAGATCATGCACATTCCATCCATAATCACGTAGCAGAAAACTGGCCTGGTAGACTTGAGCAGCTCATTGGCAAAGTCCTTTTTGGATGCCAGGGAACTCAAACGCTCCTGCGTCGGCCCTTCGAGGTTGACCGAAACAAGGTCCGCCAGTTGCATGGCGCGGTACAACTGCTCATACTGCACGCCCGGCATAATCTTGAGGAGAGGATGGACACAATTTCGTATTTATCCGGCGGACATTCCCTTCCCGTTACTAGCATCATCACTACATCATGAGCGAAGCTAAAGAGGAGGGTCAGTACACTTCTGTTTTTATTCCCAAATATGAAGCCATCTGTTACTTATAAAAACTATTCACCTCTGGCTTCTCAAATGTTGTTGCAACATGGTTATACGAATACAGGCATTATCTTCGTACAGAGTAATGTTATACGCACCTCTGTTAGAATATGCTCATGCCTTATAAAATGATGGTTTTCCTGAGACTCCTGATTGACTTAAACAGTTTTTAAGTATTGATGGACAAAGCTGATCGCCGTAGAACCCTGGCCCACCGCGGAGGCTACCCGTCTGATCACGTCCTGCCGAACATCACCGACCGCAAAAATGCCTGGCACCGAGGTCTCCAGCAGGAAAGGATCCCGGTTCAGCCGCCAATTTTTGGGCCGGCGACCATCGCCCATTAGATCGGGCCCGGTTAAGATGAAGCCCGCCTGGTTTCGTTCCACAACATCGGCCACAAAATCTAAGTGGGGTTTGGCTCCAATAAACACAAACAGGGCGGCGGCGGGCACGGTTTCGGTTTCGCCGGTATCATTGTCCCTAACCACCAACGCTTCCAGCCGGTCTGTGCCGATGACTCTGCTGATACTACTGTGCGTCCGCAGTTCAATGTTCTCTGTGCAGTTGATCTGGTCGATCAGATATTGTGACATACCCTTTTGCAGAGAACTGCCGCGCACCAGCATGGTTACTTTGCTGGCGTATCGCGAGAAAAACATGGCTCCCTGCCCGGCCGAGTTGGCCCCGCCCACCACCGCCATATGCCTCCCTTTGTAATAGGCGGCCTCGGTTACGGCGGCGCCGTAATAGACCCCGGCGCCGATGAGGGCATCTACGCCGGGGAGATCAAGGGTGCTTAATGACGCCCCCGTGGCGATGATCAGCGCCTTACAGCTCAATTCAGTTCCATCGGCCAGCTTGACAAAACGATAAGGGTCGTCTACTCGTATCTGGGTGACCTCTTGCGCCGTCAAAATCTCGGCTCCCAGGCGTGTAGCCTGCGCTGTGGCCCGCCGAGCCAAATCAGCACCGCTCACCCCATTGGGAAAGCCAAGGTAGTTCTCAATGCGCGAACTGGTGCCAGCCTGGCCGCCGGTGGTTTCTTTATCAATCAGCAGAGTTCGCACCCCTTCCGAAGCAGCGTAGACCGCCGCCGCCAGGCCAGCCGGGCCAGCTCCAACAATAATGAGATCATAAAAGGGATGCGTCGCTTGTGTACGTAGCCCTATTTTTGCGGCGACCGTGGTAATGTGCGGGTTAATTAAGGTACTTCCATCGGGGAAAAAGAGGACGGGTAAGTGATGCTGTTCATTGCTGACCGCGTCCACCAAAGCTCTGGCTTCGGCGTCTTGTTCAATATCCAACCATCGGTAGGGAATTTGGCTACGAGCCAGGAAGTCTTTAATGGTGTGGGAGCTGGCAGACCAGAGTGTACCAGCTACCCGTATACCATAAAAAGGCGCTTCGGCGGTGGCTAGCCAATCGCTGAGGAGGTCATCCAGAACGGGATAAAGATGTTGTTCCGGAGGACTCCAGGGCTTCATCAGGTAGTGGTCCAGGCCGATCACATTGATGGCGGTGATTGCCGCCTGGGTATCGGCATAAGCGGTCAGTAACACTTTGCGGGCATCCGGGTAAAATTTCATGGCTTCGGACAGAAACGCAACGCCCTCCATGCCGGGCATTCGTTGGTCTACCAGAAAGAGGGCAATCTGGTCGTTGCGCTGCTTAAGCCGTTGCACGGTTTCTAACGCCACAACTGGCTCTGTGGCTTTCAGAATGCGGTAGTCCTGGCGATAATGCCGCCTTAAATCACGCTCAATTGCGTTGCTCACCTGTATGTCGTCATCGAGGGTCAAAATTACAGGTTTAGCCATGAGGATACCTCCTGGAACTTGGATTATCTGGTCGCTCGCACTACGTTTCTTTTTGCAGAGCTTCAAAGTTTAAGGGGAGTTTGATTTCAAAACGGGTTTCCCCTGGCTTTGAGTGAACTGCGATCTTTCCTTTATGCCTTTGGACAATGATGTTGTGGCTAATACTGAGCCCTAGGCCAGTGCCTTTTCCGGGTGGTTTCGTGGTAAAAAAAGGGTCGAAGATTTTTGCTTGAATAGCTTGGGAGATGCCCGGCCCCGTATCCTTGATTTCTACAATTACCCAGTCATCTTGCCTATAGGTTCTCAAGACAATCTCACCTTGCCCCCCCATAGCGCCAATAGCGTTATCTATGATATTGGTCCAAACCTGATTAAGCTCGCTGCCAAAAGCCTCAATACGAGGCAGGTCTTGGGCATATTCACGCCGAACTTGAACCCCGGCCTTAAGCTTACTACGCAGCATCACCAGCGTATCATTCAAGCCTTCATGAATATCAACCGATTGTACCGGGGCCTGGTCAAGATACGTGTAGGATTTTAGGGCTTTTACAATCTCAGTAATTCGACGAGTGCCCTGCCCAATCTCTGCAAGCAAATTGCGCGTGGTATATCGGTTGCTCAGCAAGGTCGCAACCGTTGGGAATTCTTCGCTGCTGAAGTTTTCAGCCAACTGTGAGAGCTTTGAGCAATCATAGCCCATATGAACCAGCATGGGGGCCAACTCCCATGCATCTTCGACACCCTGATCACTCAGCCAGGTTTCTACTGCATCTTCCTGATCACTACGGGTTAACGGATCCAACTCAAGTGGCTCTTTCGCCCGCTGCTGGATCATCTGGGTCTGTGACGCTAAAACCTCAAATTTAGAGGCTGAAAGGTTCGACTGCCCTAAGCTAAACTCGGCCTGCTCTAACTGTATGATGGCATCTTCTAACTGTTCGGCGCCGCGCCCTGCCGCGGCAGCGGGGTTGTTAAGCTCGTGGGCTACACCCGCGCTGAGCTTCCCCAGGGTGGCCAGCTTTTCGTTCTGGCGCAACATCATTTCTTGTTGCAGGTAGGCTTGTTCAAGATCACGCAGCTTACTCTGCCCCCATAACATGTATACTTTTTCGTGAAAGAACTGGGCGGCTAAGGTGATAAACTTAATATCTAACTCACTAAAGGGTTGCCTGCGCCGACTGAAAAGGGAGAGCCCCCGCAGTTCTCCGCCTCCAAAATGGGGGCAGACGTATAATTGTACAATATCACTTCTTTGAAACTGCTTGGGCAGAAACTCTTTCGCTTCCGCAAGCGTCTCCCCGGCCAGAAAACCAGTTTTTCGCTTTGCCCACAACTCGGACTCAACACTCGACAGATGGTCTGGAAGAATATTGGTTACCGTCGCCTTTCCTTGATACCCATCAATGATCATCGCGTTCCCTGTAGTGCTTGAGGAGCCTATACTTTCGCCCTCAATACTGAGATAGCGCCAGGAAAAAACGTCGGCCACGTACTTGAGCCGGCTGGCCATTACATCACCCACGCGCGCAATCTCGCTTGCCGTATTGATTTCCCTTGATAGCTCAAAGAGGGATTCGTATCGCGTTAATCTCGAAAGGGATCCTTCGTCTGACATCAGGACTCCTCCTGGTTTGTGTCTGTGACACGCTTATGTCGTCGGGGTCAAGGGGGCTTCGGTAGGTACATGCACAATATCCGTCATGGTATTGAACAGCACCCCAAAACCCGCGAGGGAGATGAGTTCATCTATTTCTTGCTCTGAAAATCCCTCATCCCGTAATTGTTCCTCAAAATCAAAATCTTCAGCCGCCACTGTTTTAGGGCGCAAGGCCATTTGGGTGACAAGTTCAATGGCCACGACATAAGAAGCCGGTAGATCCACCTTTCCCCCCTCAGACATAGCGATTAATTCATCATAAGTAATGGTTGGATCCAATCGAAGGATTGTCCGTCCATGGAAGGAGACACAATACGTATTTCCATATGCAACGGATATTCTAAACAGGATCAACTGTTTCAGTAGAGCAGGAATAGTGCCTTCCAAGAGGGTATATCTGACTAGCGACCAGAATCCGCGTAACACGTTCTCATTATTTCCGAAAGCTTTCAGAAAATTAAATACATCTGAGCTGCCGCTCATTTCCATCACTTCATCATAGACTGCCCGAACTTCCGGGGATGCATCTGTGTATTCGACAAGCGTTTGGCGTTTCATTTGTGTTCTCCTTCAGCTCTTCGGTTTCCCATTGTCACTTCATCGACAGGACTCACCTGCTCATATAAAGAGAGGGGACAGAGTGCCGAGAATTCGTAGAGTTGGCACTTTTTACGTTTGCATGAGTATATCTCATTTGTTCGATGAGCACAATAAGCAAACGAAGAGGCATGGCGCTTCAGCAGGCAAAATGGGTTTGCGACAGCTAAAAAGTAGGAGTTTTCGGCTCAACTCCCTCAGAAGGTAGAACCACACGAAAATAGAGTTCTATCTGAACGCCAAGTCACGAGAACAAGCTCATCTGTGTTGCTGGTCTGTGACCACCCAACAGAATATATGGAGCGGCTTGCTCAGGCGCACGAATGCCCAGTTTCTGTAAGTCGGGGAGGTCGGTGAGTTTCCCCAGGCGTCGTGCCTTGAGAATTGCATCAGCGCTCACGGGACCAATACCAGGGACACGCAGCAGTTGTTGCCAACTCGCCTTCATAATCTCAACAGGAGCTTCGCGCAAATAGCGCTCGGCCCACGCCCGTTTCGGGTCCATATCCAGCAACATATTCCCATCAGCCAGAAACGGCAAATCTTCCACTTTCCAACCGTAGTCGCGCAACAAAAAGCTGGCCTGGTAGAGTCGGTGTTCCCGGAGAGGATTGGCCGGGGCAAGATTCTCAAAAGGAGTTTGGGCAACCGGACTAAAGCCAGAGTAATAGGCGCGGGTCAAACCCATCTCCCGATACAAGCGGGAGCTAAGCGACAGCAACTCCTGGTCAGTGTCACCAACCGCCCCCACCACAAACTGCGTTACCGTCCCGGCCAGCTTTTCATATGGATGCGTGCGCCGGATCTCTTCTGCCAGTTGCAACATGCTCAACAACTCCCTCTGAAAATCCTTTTTGGGAGCCAGCGCATTCAATCGTTCCTGGGTTGGGCCTTCCAGGTTGACCGAGACCCGGTCTGCCAGTTGCATCAGGCGATAAAGTTGGTCATATTCTATACCAGGCATTATTTTAAGATGAATATATCCCTGGTATTGGTAGCGGTTGCGAATGATCTCTATGGTATCGATGATCTTATCCTGCGTGGTCACGCTGCCTTTGATGATGCCCGATGAGAGAAAGATGCCCTGCACGCGATCTGCGCGCTGCAGTGTATCAAATGCGCCAGCCATCTCATCTGGCGAGAAAGTCATGCGTTTCGTTTTACTTCGCCCGGCTCGAAAAGGACAATAGAAGCAGTTCCGCTCGCAGGCCGTAGTCAACATGGCTTTGAGGATGGGTTTCTTGCCCGTTGGCGTGGAGACGTTGGAAATGCACTCGCCAAGACTGCGAGACTGGTAAGGCGCGCGCTGGCGCTCCATCATAGGCTGATCGCCGGACGGCTCGAACTGCGTGGCATTTCCCAATAGGGTGAGCTTCGTAATTGTGTCAGGCTTAATCAAAGTGTGCATAGAACAATTATACTGAATTTATGTTCTAATTGTCAATGTGAATTTCGACCCGGACGGTCAGGCAGCATTGGCAAGGTATAGATATTTGTGCCATACTCTAAGCAACCATCCATCATCGAATTTTCGAGTAGCAAGAGGATTGCGCGTATGCGAATTGGAGTCGGGCTGCCTTCAGGCATCCCAGGCGCAAGTAGCCATATAATTCTGGACTGGGCAAACCGGGCGGATGAAGGTCCCTTTTCGAGTGTAGGTGTCGTCGATCGGCTCGTCTACGATAGCTTCGAGCCGCTTACCACGCTGGCCGCCGTCGCTGCCGTCACGCGCCGCGTCAAACTTGCAACCACCATTGTGATCGGGCCTTTGCATAACAATGCTTTGCTGGCAAAAGTTGCCGCGACGGTTGACGCGCTCTCGCAGGGCAGGCTCGTGTTAGGGTTGGCGGTCGGCGCGCGACAAGAAGATTACGAGGCGGCAGGTATCGAATATAGCAGCAGGGGCAGACGACTCACCGAACAACTGGTTGCTCTCCGCTCGCAGTGGGAGGACGGCGCGATTGGGCCGAAGATGGCGCGAACACGCGGCCCCGACCTGCTGATTGGCGGATTAAGCGACCAGGGTTACGCGCGTATGGCGCGCTATGCCGATGGCTATGTGCATGGCGGCGGGCCGCCCAGAGCCTTCGCGCGCGGGGCAGATAAAGCCCGTGCAGCCTGGATAGACGCGGGACGACCCGCCAGGCCGCAGATCTGGGCACAGGCTTACTTCGCGTTGGGCGATGGTGCAGAGATCGAAGCTGGCCATCGTTATATGCGCGATTATTATTCATTTGCGGGGCCACTGGCGCAGCGCATTGCCTCCTGGCTGCTCACTACCCCCCAGGAGATTGCGCAATTTATACGCGGCTATGAAGAGGCAGGCTGTGACGAACTGCTGCTTTTCCCAACTTTACCTGCTATGGCTCAGCTAGAGCGGCTCGCCGAAGCGCTTGTTGGTCTGGGCAGGAGCGCGCCATGAAGATCGTCATTCTTGGCGGAGGCCCTGCCGGACTGTATAGCGGCCTGCTCATCAAGAAGGCCAACCCCTCGCACGACATAACTATTATTGAACGCAACGCTGCCGGTGTCACCTATGGCTGGGGCGTGGTCTTTTCTGACCGCACGCTGGCTTCATTTCAACGCGCCGATTACAAATCATATGAACAGATCACCAACCAGTTTGTCATATGGGATGCTATTGATGTGCATTATCGCGGCGAAACTATGCGCTGCGGCGGGCATGTCATTTCGGGCATAGCGCGCAAAACGCTGCTCAATATACTGCAAGGACGCTGCCGTGAAATGGGTATCACCCTGTGCTTCGGCCAGGAGATTAACGATCTCGCACAGCTTGACGATTATGATTTGCTCATCGCAGCAGATGGCATAAATAGCGTTGCGCGCAAGAGCTATGATAAGCATTTTAAACCCACTATCGAGTACGGCAAGGCCAGATATATCTGGTTGGGAGCGAATAAAGTGCTCGATGCTTTCACCTTTATTTTCTGCGAAAATGAGCATGGTCTGTTCCAGGTGCATGCCTACCCTTTCAACGGCACGGCCAGCACCTTTCTGGTGGAGTGTGACGAGGCGTCCTGGCTCAACGCCGGGCTGGACAAGGCTGACGAAGTGGAGAGTCTTGCCTACTGTCAGAGCCTGCTCGCTGAACATCTTGGCGGCGCGAAGTTGCTGTCTAACAACTCGAAGTGGATCAGTTTCCCCACGCTCAAAACTAAAAATTGGCAGCATCATAATATGGTCTTGCTTGGTGATGCCGCGCACACGGCCCATTTTTCGATTGGGTCAGGCACCAAATTGGCTATGGAAGACGCCATCGCGCTGGCAGGCGCGCTCGAACAACATGCCGATCTTGAAAGCGCGCTCAATGCATACGAGTTGGAGCGCAAACCGGTCGTCGAGGTTTTCCAGTGCGCCGCATCCGAGAGCCAGGCTTATTTCGAGACCCTCAAACGCTATCTCGGCCTGGAACCTATGCAATTTACCTTCCAGTTGCTTACGCGCAGTGGTAGAATCACCTATGATGACCTACGTTTTCGCGATGTGCGCTTTGGCGAGGCCGTTGATCGCTGGCACGCGCAAAAAGCATGCGTAGTGGCGCACACTGTGAAGCAGGGGCGGGTTCAACATGGGCAATCGACAACAAGGGTTCTTCATCCAATTTTCGCGCCAGCGCCAATGTTTAGCTCCCTGATGCTGCGTTCTCTTTTGATCCCTAATCGCCTTGTGCTGGCCCCCGATGCCGCAATGAACCAGGCGCAGCATGGGCTGCCGGGCGACGGCCATTTAGAGCAGTTCAACAGCCTCGCCCGGCGCGCGCCCGGCCTTATTCTGGCGGGACCGGTGGCTATCACCGATAGTGGTCGTATCTCGCCCGGCTGCTCCGGTCTGTATAACCAGCAGCACTTCGCGTGGTGGACCCATCTCGTCGAACAGCTACATTCCTACCAGGATACAAACCAGCAAACAAAAGTCGCGATTGAACTGAACCATGCCGGGCGTCGTGGCTCAACCCGCTGGAGAGTAGAGGGGCTGGATCGGCCTCTGGCGGAGGGAAACTGGCCGTTGATCGCAGCATCGCCTATCGCCTATACTCCGTTCAGCCAGGTGCCCAGGGAAATGGAACACGCCGATTTGGAGCGAGTGCGCGATGATTTTGCGCGAGCGGCGCGACTGGCGCGCGATGTGGGTTTTGATTTGCTGCAACTCAATATGGCGCATGGTTATCTGCTTGCCAGCTTTCTATCGCCGCTTACCAATCAGCGCAGTGATGTGTACGGCGGGGACCTGGAGCAGCGTATGCGCTATCCACTGGAAGTATTCGATGCTGTGCGCGCCGCCTGGCCTGCCGACAAACCCGTTGCGGCTGCGCTCAATGCCACTGATTGTGTCAAAGGCGGCTTTACCATCGACGATGCAGTTATCGTTGCAAAAGCATTAAAGGAGCATGGGTGTGATATAATTGCGGTGCAAGCGGGCCAGACAACACACGATGGCGAGCCCGCTTATGGGCGTGGTTTTTTGACTGCATACAGCGACCGTATACGCAATGAGGCTGACATCCCAACCATGGTTGGAGGCTATCTGACTACCAGCGACGCCGTCAACACCGTCATCGCGGCTGGGCGCGCTGACCTTTGCATCATCGACTCCCCGGACTTATAGACAACCACACGAGAACATAATCGGGAGGTTCTATTTTTATGGCAGGAGATCAAGCTCTCATTCTTTCAGGAAAGCGCGCCGTCGTCACAGGCGCGGGACGCGGCATTGGACGCAGTATCGCGCTTGCGTTAGCCAACGCTGGCGCTGATGTAGGGATGACCGCTCGCACAAGCGCGGAACTCGATCAGCTTGTGAGTGAAATCCAGGCGATAGGGCGTCATAGCCTGGCGCTTTCCTGTGACGTTACCGACCCCGAACAGGTAAAACATATGGCATCTGCGCTGCTTGAGGGTCTGGGTGGAGTCGATATCCTCGTCAATAACGCCGGCAATGCCGGTTCCCATAAGTTCTTGAACCATTCAGATGAACTCTGGCATCGTATGCTTGCTATCAACCTGACCAGCGTTTACTACGTGACGAAAGCTTTCACACCACAGATGGTTGAACAGCGTTATGGCCGTATCATCAACATTGCTTCCATTGCCTCAAGAGTTGGCGGCAGCTACATCGCCGCCTATACCGCCGCGAAACACGGCGTGCTTGGCCTGACGCGCGCGCTGGCGGTGGAGTTGATGCCATACAACATAACGGTCAATGCTATCTGTCCCGGCTACGTGGATACGCCTATGACCGATGGAAGTGTCAGCAACATCTCCGCTCGCACTGGTATGAGCGCGGAGCAGGCGCGTGAGGCGCTGGCGAAGACCAGTCCGCAGCGCCGCTTGATGGAGCCGGAGGAGGTAGCGTCAATAGCCGTCTTCCTGGCGCAGGATAACAGCAAGGGCATTACCGGGCAGGCCATCAATATTGATGGCGGCGGTGTGATGTCATAGCGCGCAAGGGTGAGGTCAACAACTATGAGTTACGATTTTCTCTACGAAGTTGCCGGCGGAGTCGCCACTATCACGCTCAATCGCCCGGAAGTCATGAACGCACTAACTTTCGAAGTCTATGCTCAGCTACGCGAGCTATTTGAGTCGTTGCGCACCGACGCTACAGTACGCGCGGTCATCATGACCGGGGCGGGCGACAATTTCTGTTCTGGCGGCGATGTGCATAAGATCATTGGCGAGCTGTTCAAGCGCGATATGCGGGGCCACCTGGAATTTACACGCATGACCGGCGCGGTTGTGCAAAACATGCGCCTGCTCGATAAACCCATTATCGCGGCCCTCAACGGTATGATTGCGGGCGCGGGAGCTGTGCTCGCGCTGGCCTCTGACCTGCGTATCGCCTCTGACCGCGCGCGTTTCGCTTTCCTTTTCACCAGAGTTGGCTTAACAGGCGCGGATATGGGTGCAGGATACCTCTTGCCCAGAGTTGTGGGCATGGGGCGTGCCTTTGAGTTGCTGCTGCTGGGCGATACCATCGATGTTTCAACCGCCGAACGTTTCGGGCTGGTCAACCGTGTCGTATCCCATGACGAATTGCTGCCGGCAGCACGTCAGTGGGCAAAACGCCTGGCAGACGGTCCTGCGCTGGCTATTTCTATGACCAAGCACATGCTCAATCACGAACTCAATATGGATCTGGCCTCCGCCATCGAAGCCGAGGCACAGGCGCAGGCGCTGATGTTGATGGGAGAAGATCACCGCAAGTTCTATGAAGCGTTCCAGTCGAGACAGCGCAAAACGACATAAGCAGACCTTAGCATCCTGGAAGGCGTATACAAGAAATTTAAGAAGAGGTACTGGCAAACCGGACCCGGATTTTTAAAGCTGCTGTAAGCAGGCAAAGAGATAGCAGGCTCCATATTGTAAGCGCAATGAGCGGGTTAAAAACTGTATGGAAACGGGCATAATCACTCTCAAAATAGCCGCCGAACGTCGTAATAACAAGCTCGTAGAGGGCAATGAAAACAATGAGGCTCATATTTCGCACAAGCATATTCTTTCTTGTGCGTCGCCAGCAAAGCAGAGCAATCCAGGCAAAAGCACAAGGCAGAAATAAGGCGTTAAAGTCATACAGTGCTCGATGAACAGATAATAGCCAGGTGAGTGGCTGGTTGAAGAGACCAGGTACAGGATTTTGTGGCGCAGGATAATAATAGGTGAGCGATGAGAAAATGTATGGGATGGTCTTAAGAAAAAACTCGCCCGGATGGCGCACGATAATGGCGATGGCAAAGTCCGCCGAAGGTTTCGCATAATTTCGAGCGAGTTCAGGAACGGCGTATAAGATGGCAAAGGGACTCCTAATCCCTTTTGCCACGAATGTATCAAGTGCGTGACTGATCTGCTGGTACTGTGCAGGAGCCTCATTTTGCATATTATATTGCAGAATCTTCCCAAGCAGATTTATATTTTCGATATAGGAAAGACCAGCATAACCATTATGTAGAGCATTAACGGCAATATAGCTTCCTATGAGGGCGTAGATAACTACCACCGATGCCAGGATGGGAAGAAGCAGACGCCGCCGATCATGGCGAGGGATGAGGAGAAAAAACAGATAGGCATAAAAGAGGATAGGAAAATATGCCCACTCAGGCCGCGTAAAACAGAGAAGCAACAAGCATATCAAAACCAGCCATAGAATGCGTACCTGCAACGTTTTTACGAAATAGATAGCACATAAAACGAATGTCGTGAGCAACCATAGCGATAAGCCTTCGGTCATAATTGGCTTGCTATAAGATAAGAGAATAAGGTTGGTGCTCACAAACAAGCTTATCAGGAAGGCCAGCCAACCCCGTTTGAGTATCAATGCTGCTAACATATAAAATTCTAATGCCGTAAGGACATAGAGCACTCCTTGCAGGATGCTCACAACCATCAAGTATCCTTGTCCGGCCACGGCATGCATCAGTATGATTAAAAGAGGATAAACAGGCAATCGCCAGGGACCCACCGGATTACTCGTGGCCTGTATTTGCCGCACCGAGACAAAATAGCTTTCTGAATCGGCCGTAAGGATTGGATGAGGATAGTTGAGAAAAGAGCATACTGTCAGCAGTGTTGCGAGTACAAATACAAAGCTCCCCCATAAAATATATTTCTGAGAGCGCCAATCCATCATGATTGCTCCGGCTTGTGTTTTTGCATCCACAGGATTTTTAGTTTGATCTTCATAATATCATAACCCAGGGCTGTTGCAAGATCGGGAATACAAGCATCCAGCCATGACGACTTTACTTATGTGCAACGGCCTGGGGAGCCGTCATATAGTAGTGGCGACCCTTGCGGTCACCATGGCTCATACGACCATGCTAACTGAAGTGTAGGCGTTTGAAGAGTAAACATGATAGAATGATTTAAAAAGCGGCAGGGGAGAGTCATGGAAAAGGATATTATTAACCCATCATCGCTGGCACGACCTGTCGGATTTAGCCATGGTATTCTGGTTACAGGTGGTCGCCTGCTCTTCCTGGCGGGACAGACGGCGAGCGACTCACAAGGGCGTATCGTCGCGCCGGGGGATATCGTCGCCCAGTATGAACAGGTCATGCGCAATCTGCAGACGGTAGTCGAAGCCGTGGGTGGCACGATGCAGGATATCACCAAAATCAATATTTTTGTGCGCGATCGCGACGATTACCTGGCACACCTCAAGGCGTTAGGCCAGGCGCATCGCACATTCTTCGGCGCGTACTATCCAGCGATGGCCCTGTTTGAGATTTCGCGCTTCTTTCAGGATGAAGCCTTGATCGAAATTGAGGGACTGGCGGTCATCAACCAGTAGGAGGAATCTCTATGGACTTTGCTCTGACTCCTGAGCAGCAGCGCGTGCAGTCACAGGCTCGTCAGTTCGCCGAGAGGGAGGTTGCGCCCGGCGCGCGCGAAGCCGATGAATCAGGCCAGTTTCCACTGCACCTGGTCAGGCGTATGGGCGAACTGGGCTTCCTGGCGGGACCGGTTGATCCGCTGTATGGCGGTTCGGGTATGGACTGCGTCAGTTATGCTTTGCTCTGTGAAGAGTTGGGGCGCGTTGACTCCTCGGTACGTGGTTTTCTGACCGTGCATGCCAGTCTGGTCTCCCTGTGCATTCAGGAATGGGGAACAGAAATACAGAAGCGTTATTATTTGCCTCTGCTGGCAAGTGGTGAATGGATTGGCTGCTATACTCTGACGGAACCGGAGGCGGGTTCCGATGTCGCCAACATGGAGACTACTGCCAGGGAAGACGGCGATCACTATATCCTGAATGGCGAGAAAATCTGGATCACCAACGGCATTAGCGCCAGTGTCGCCATTGTCTTCGCCAGCATGGACAGATCATTGAAGCATAAAGGCATCTGCGCTTTCATTGTTGAGACGGATACTGCGGGCTTCCATCGCCAGTCCATGCCGGGTAAAGAGTTGGGCCATCGCGCCTCAGAACACGCTCATATCACTTTAAGGGATTGCCGCGTGCCAAAAAGCGCGCTGTTGGGTGCGCAGGGAGAAGGGTTCAAGGTTGCTATGTCGGCGCTTGATCGCGGGCGCATCGGTGTGGCCGCCGGGGCCGTCGGCATAGCGCAGGCTTGTCTTGACGCGAGCATTGCTTTTACCACGCAGCGTCGCCAGTTCAACCAGCGCATAGCAGACTTTGAGATGGTGCAGGCTACCCTTGCTGATATGGCAGCCGGTGTAGAGGCAGCGCGCCTGCTGGTGTATCGTGCTGCCTGGGAGAAAGATCAAGGATTGCCGGCGACGAAGGCCGCTTCTATTGCTAAACTCTTCGCGACAGAGGCCGCTATGAATGCTGCATCACAGGCGGTGCTGCTTCACGGCAATCGCGGCTATTCCAACGAGTACCCGGTCGAGCGCTATTATCGCGATATCAAAGGTTTGCAGATTTACGAGGGAACCAGCCATATTCAGCGCATTATCATTGCGCGCGAACTAGTTGGACGCGACAAAAAACAAGTGTAAGCTAGCACGTACAACGAAAGTACAAAAGGAGAAAGCACAATGAGTGTGTATACCGCCCACATTGATACCTTCGCCAATGATAATCTGCCCCCGCGCGATCAGTGGCCCGATATGATCTTTACGCTCCCCGAACTCCAGTACCCCGACCGCTTGAATTGTATTGTTGAACTGCTGGATAATCACGTTCGCCAGGGACATGGCGATCGCCCGGCGATTTTCAGCGCTGACGGTGTTCTGACATACGCGCAGATGCAGGCGCAGGTGGATCGAGTAGCCCATGTGCTGACGCACGATATGGGCCTGGTATCCGGCAATCGCGTGTTGCTACGTAGCGCCAACAATGCAATGATGGCGGTCTGCTGGTGCGCTATTGCTAAAGCCGGGCTAATCGTAGTGGCGACCATGCCTTTGCTGCGTGAAAAAGAGCTGGTGGATATTATTGAGAAAGCGCAGATCAGCGCGGCTATATGCGATCGGCGGCTGGATGCCGAGCTTCAGGCTGCGCAACAGCGTAGCCCATTGTTACAGAAGGTTGTCTATTTCAACGATCCATCCGAAGAGGGACTGGAAGCGCGTATGGCAGCCTGGAATAAGCCCTTCAACGCACTGGATACTGCTGCTGAAGATACGGTGCTGATCGCCTTCACCTCAGGTTCGACGGGTCAGCCAAAGGCGACTATGCATTTTCATCGTGATATCCTCGCAGCCTGTGACTGCTTCCCAAAATCGATTCTTCACATGACGCCGAATGATATCTGCATTGGTACGCCACCACTGGCCTTTACCTTTGGACTTGGCGCGCTGCTCATCTTCTCAATGCGTGTGGGAGCCGCGACGGTCTTGTTGGAGAAACTGACGCCTGAGAGTCTGCTCGCGGCTATTGGTGATTATCACGCGACTATTGTCTGGTCCAGTCCTCTCTTCTTTCGCCAGATGGCGGGGCTTGCCAGTAAGTTTGATATCTCGACAATGCAACAGTGCGTTTCGGCTGGAGAGTCGCTACCGGTTTCGACACGCGCGATGTGGCGTGAAGCGACGGGTAACGAGATAGTCGATGGTATCGGTTCCACTGAGATGCTGCATATTTTTATAGCCTCTGCTGGCGATGAAGTACGCCCAGGCGCTACGGGCAAGGTAGTTCCGGGCTACCAGGCTTGTATTCTTGACGAGCAAGGCCAGGAATTGCCACACGGTACGGTTGGGCGACTGGCGGTGAAGGGGCCAACTGGGTGCCGCTACCTGGCCGACGAACGCCAGCGCACCTACGTTCAGCATGGTTGGAATCTCACCGGGGATGCCTACCTGATGGATAGCGACGGCTACTTCTGGTTCCAGGCACGTACAGACGATATGATTATCACGGCTGGCTACAACGTCGCCGGACCGGAAGTTGAGGGAGCGTTACTTATGCACCCTGCTGTGGCAGAATGTGCTGTGGTTGGCGCGCCTGACTCTGAGCGTGGTATTATCATCAAAGCTTTTGTG
Organism: Ktedonobacteraceae bacterium; assembly: GCA_035308345.1. Lineage (GTDB taxonomy): Bacteria > Chloroflexota > Ktedonobacteria > Ktedonobacterales > Ktedonobacteraceae > CF-113. Next base: position 15,483 of record DATGGW010000237.1, read on the forward strand.
GTACTTAAGCCTGACTATACTGGAGATGCCGCTCTTGTGCGAGTGTTGCAGGACTTTGTCAAACAAAGCATTGCCCCATACAAGTACCCTCGTGCTATCGAATTCTGCGATGCCTTGCCACGCGCAGGTACCGGTAAGGTACAGCGTTATCGGTTGCGCCAGCCGTAGGTGCTGATTCGAGTCCGTTGTCGTCCATCTCAATACCGTTCTCTCTACTCTGGAGGTTACTGGAAGGCAAATGACTGCTCAAATCACTATTCGCGGCGCTCGGCTGCATAACCTGAAAAATGTCACCCTTACGATCCCCAAGAACCAGCTCGTCGTCCTGACCGGTGTGTCCGGTTCGGGCAAATCCACCCTCGGGTTCGACATCCTGCAGAAAGAAGGCCAGCGCCAATACCTGGAAGCGCTCGGACTGGTTGCCTTTGGGCTGGCGAAACCCCCGGTCGACGCCATCACCGGGCTTTCCCCGTCGATCAGCGTGGACCAACATCTCACCAACCGCAGCCCGCGTTCCACGCTTGGCACTGCCACCGAAGTCTATACCTATCTGCGCGTGTTGTTTGCTCGCCTGGGACACCGTCCCTGTCCAACCTGTGGAAAAGATGTCCCGCCCTCCTACGACACTTCCAACGCGGAATGGGAGAGTGAATCCAGCACGGACGACGATGCCTCTGCTCCGGAAGAAACCTTTCCCTGTCCACATTGTGGCGCGCCTATTCCGGAGATTGGCATGGCTCACTTCTCCTTTAATAAACCTGCCGGGGCCTGTCCAACCTGCACCGGGTTGGGCAGTGTCCACCAGGCCAACGTCAAGCGCCTGGTGGACGAGCAAAAGAGCATCCCCGATGGCGCCGTTGCTGGTTGGAACCTCTTGCACATCAACTACTACACCTCCACTTTGCAAACAGCCGCTGCCCATTATGGGTTCGAATTCGACCTCTCGCTTCCAGTCAAAGACTACACCCCGCCGCAGCGCGACCTGCTGCTCTTTGGCGTAGACAGTCCCCTCTTTCGTCGCCACTTCCCAAATATCGAGCCGCCAACCACCGTCCGCCAGGGACGCTTCGAAGGCATCACCACCAATCTCCTGCGTCGCTACGCTGAACACATCCACGAACACATTCACGAGGCCGATTACCACGACAAGCTGGAAGAATTTCTGGTTACGCAAATCTGTCCCGACTGCGCCGGCACGCGCCTGCGTCCTGAAAGCCGGGTCGTGACCGTCAACGGGCAGACCATCATCGCTGTCTCGCGCCTATCGCTCAACGATCTTGGCGCCTGGCTGGGAGGTCTCTCCGTCGTTCTCAGCCCTGATGAAATGATCATCGCCGAACCTATCCTGGTCGATCTGAGCGAGCGCATCGCGCGGCTGGTCGAAGTCGGCGCCGGTTACCTGACCCTGGAACGCTCTTCGCCCACCCTCTCAGCCGGTGAGGCCCAGCGCCTGCGCCTGGCTTCTTTGCTCGGCTCGGAGCTGAGCGGCGTTCTTTACGTTTTCGACGAGCCGACCATCGGGCTGCACCATCGCGACACCCGCCGCCTGATCGATGTCTTGCGCCGCTTGCGCGATCTTGGCAACACCGTCCTCGTCATCGAACACGATCTGGAAATGATCGCCTCCGCAGATTACGTAGTCGACTTCGGCCCAGGCGCCGGTAAGCACGGCGGGCAGGTCGTCGCTGCCGGTACACCGGCTGAAGTTGCAGGGCAGCCTGGGTCGCTCACCGGAGATTACCTGGCCGGGCGGGCATCCATACCCGTCCCTCAGCGCCGCCGCGCGCCAAACGTCAAAGCCATTACCATCCACGGCGCTCGCCAGCACAACCTCCAGGACATCACCGTGCATCTACCGCTGGGCTTGCTAGTCGCTGTGACAGGTGTATCAGGGTCAGGAAAATCCTCACTGATATTCGACATCCTCGACCGCTCCATCCGCCAGCGCCTGTATGGTTCTAGCGACGCCCCCGGTGAACACGACGCTATCGAGGGCTACGAATATCTCGATAAGATCATCACCATCAACCAGGAACACATCGGGCGCATCCCGCGCTCGAACGCCGCGACCTATTCTGATACGTTTACCCCGATCCGCGAAGCATTTGCAGCTACTTCTGAAGCTCGCTGCCGTGGGTTATCCGCCCGGCACTTCTCGTTCAACGTCCCGGGTGGGCGCTGCGAGCGTTGCGAAGGCACCGGCATCTTAACCGTCAAAATGCATTTCCTGCCTGACGTGGAAGTGCGCTGTCCAGTCTGTCACGGACGTCGCTTCACCCGCGAAACGCTCGCGGCGCGTTACCGTGACCATGACGTTTCCCAGGTGCTCGATCTGACCGTCGAGGAAGCCCTGGCGCTGTTCAAGGATGTTCCTGCCGCCCTCTCCCGCCTCCAGGTGCTATCCGATGTCGGCCTGGGCTATCTCCAGCTCGGGCAACCCGCCACCACGCTTTCAGGCGGCGAAGCCCAGCGCGTAAAGCTGGCGAAGGAACTGGGCCGCCGTGTCACCGGTCGCACGCTGTATTTACTCGACGAACCTACCACTGGCCTGCACCTGGCCGATACCGCCCGTTTGCTGGAGGTGCTTCAGCGCCTTGTGGATGCAGGCAACACCGTGATAGTCGTAGAACATAACCTGGAATTGGTAAAGGCAGCTGATTGGGTCATCGATCTTGGGCCGGAAGGCGGTGAAGCAGGCGGCAAGCTGATCGCTCAGGGAACTCCCGAACAAATCGCCCAGGCCCCCGGTTCGTACACCGGCCA